>JBGQJH010000371.1:0-3374 GCA_041498935.1 Pyrinomonadaceae bacterium
ACAGCTTGAACACGCCCGCCGAAGCGCTCGAGTATGCCTACCCGCTGCGCGTGCGCGAGTACCGGATTCGCAAAGGCTCAGGCGGAAAGGGAAAACATCGAGGCGGTGACGGGGTCATCCGCGAAATTGAAACACTCGCGCCGGCGCGGATGTCTCTGCTCGCCGACAGACGCAAGCGTGGGCCATACGGCCTATCGGGAGGCGACGACGGCAAGCCAGGCAGCGCCGCGATTATTCGAAAAGGCATCGGCGAAAGACGCGCGCGCCGAATTGGATCGAAAGGAAGCTGGGAACTGGAAAAAGGCGATCGCGTGCGAATTGAAACTCCGGGCGGTGGGGGGTTCGGGAAGCATTAGAACGATGACCTTCGTTAGCGGTAAGGCTTCTTCACGCCAACGGCGTGACGGAAAGTAGCCAGGGGTAAGAGCGCTTCGCTCGCCACCCCTGGGACAAGGTTAATTAAGATATCTTCGCGCGCCCTCGACGGGCGCGCGAAAAGTCTTTTCAGGGACGTGATCCAGGGGTGGCGCTACCGCTTACCCCTGGCTACTTTCTTAGACGCTTTCAGCGTTCAAAGTTGATCCTAAACCGTTTCCCGAATCTAGCCTATTTCATGTAGTAAAGTAAAAGGCTGTTCACGTAGTCAGCCGTCGATAAATCCCCGGCAGCCGCTCAGGCAGTGAAAGCACGTCGTCGATGATCGTGTAGCCAATCTCGCCGTAGAGGTCGCGCAGCTCCGCCTCCGACTCGCGATCGATCGTGATGCAGAAAGGTGTGATGCCCTGATTCTTTGCCTGTCGCAACGCCTCGCGCGTGTCCTCACGCGCATAACGCGCGTCGCCGTAATCGTGGTCGTAGGGACGACCGTCAGACAAGACGATCAGCAGACGCGTGCGCGCCTCCTGCTTCGCGAGTTTCGCCGTGGCGTGACGTATGGCCGCGCCTAGCCTCGTATTGTTCTGGAAAGTTATGCCACCGATTCGTTGCTTCACTTCATCGGAATACTTCTCATCAAAATCCTTCACCACGTAAAACTTCACGTTGCGCCGGCCCTCGGAAGTGAACCCGTTGATTGAATACGTGTCGCCGACTGCCTCCAGCGCTTCGCTCATCAACACCAAACCTTCCTTTTCAATTTCGATGATGCGCCGGCCGGGACGCGTGTAGGGTTGAAGCGGATGACGTCCAATCGTGCGCGCCGTTGATGAAGATTGATCGAGCAGGAAAGAGACCGCCACATCGCGTCGCCGCCGCAGACGCTTGATGTAAAGCCGCTCAGATTGGTGGCCGCCGCCAACTTTCGCCGCGCGGCGGTCGATGACGTAATCGACGACTGCGCTGAGATCAAACTCCTCGCCGTCCAACTCATTCGTAACGCGCAGCAGATCTTCCGGCTTCAGCAACTGAAACTGGTGGCGGATCGAGGAAATCACACCCTTGTGGCGCTCGCGTGTTTGCTCAACAAAGATCCGATCGCCATGCTTCACGCGTTTTTCTATTACGCGGCACCAGCCGATGCGATGATCGGTTAACTCGCGATCCCACTCGTCATAGTTGTAAGCGACTTCGCCTTCTTCAATCGCCTGCTCAGGAAACTCGGCCTCGGTCCAGGCTTCAGCGCCCGCAAGTTCATCAGGCTCGCCTTCGCCGTCTGGATCGTTCCAGGCATTGAAAAGCTCCCGCGCGTCTTTTCGCTGTGGGATCCGATCTGTCGGCCGGCGGTCGAAGCTCTCGGTCGCGATCGCGTTTTCCTCTTCCGATTCCGAAGGTTCCTCCTGAGTTTCAACTTCCTGTATCGAGTCATCATTGGGAGCCAGGGATTGAAACAATGAATAGACGCGACTTGTCGCCATCAAGCTGTCGGCTACCGTAGCGGAAGCGCTGGACAAATATTCCGCGGTCAGTGTTTCGAGCTCGGAAACAATCTGGCCGTAATACTGTCGTGCATCTTCCGTCGCGCCGCCCAGCAGCGTGGTTTGAAAAAGCAATTCAAAGGGAACCAGAGTGGCGGGCAACTCGGTGACGGACGGACGTCCGCGACGCAAGTGCTCGCGAATCAAATCCAGATCGCGAGCCAGCCCACGATACTTCCGACGAAGACGGCGGTCGATGCGGCAATTCTCCAAAGTGCCAAAGATTCGGCTGGCTAGCTGCGGATGGGGAAACAAATGCAGGGCGCGGCGATAGTCGACATCTGTGGGACAGGCATTCCTGCCTGTCCTCGGCGCCGGAGTTCCCTGTCCCGAATCATCGACAGACAGGAATGTCTGTCCTACTTCAACCATTTCGTCAGGAACCGAGAAGGCTTCGAGCGCGTCTGCGTTTTCGGGAGCGTAGGTTTCGGCAAGGGTCGCATAAGCGGCGCGCAAGTCTGCGGAACCGCGCTCGTACGTTCCAAATTCGATTTGCCCGGCGGCATGCGCGGCCAGGACTTTGTAGAGGCGAAAGTCGAGTTCGTCGTCCGCAAATTCGGCCACTGCGGAAGGAAGATGTATCGTGTGGCCGTCTCCAATGCGCGATTCAACCGGAACCGCCGCCAGCGGGCTGATCTCAACTTCGTGGCCCGTCAGCCCCTCGATGTAGAGCTTTAGAAGTTCGCGCACTTCCTCGAGTGACAGCCCATTGCTGCCGCTGCGCAGCGCGTCGTAACTGCCTCGCGTTTCCAGTGCGAAGTAACTGCGGCGCGCGCGCGCATCTCTGTTGTCCGCAGAAAGACCACGTCGGGCCCACTCCTCAAACTGTACGATTGAGACAGTCCGGAGCGCCGACGAACTTGAACGAAAACAGGCGAGCGCTGCTTCGCCGTCCTTCTCGGCGATTTCACGCGTTAGCTTTATTACACGCAGCGCGAGGTTGATCAGTCGATTGTGATCCGCTTCGCCGGCGAGCGCGCGCACAAACCGCGGACTGCTGCGAACGAAAGCAACCAGGCTCGCGTTGCCATTTTGTGCGACCGTCCATAACAGTTTCACCCATTCGTCGAATATTTCAGGCAACGTCCGCAGAATCTCGCCGCCGGTGATTAGAACTTGTAGCGCCGAGCCGCCGCCGCGTTCGAGAAAACCTGCAGTGTTATCCAGAATTTTTGTCGCCTGTTGCGAGTTGAGACTTGCCAGGGCCGCCGGAAGTGCCGCCCACGCATCCGCGGCAATGCCGCCGGCACGAAAAGCAAACTCCCCCGCCAGCTCAATTCCTTTCTTCGTAATCTCCGGACTCTTGATTAGCCGCAAACGCTCGATGACTGCGGGCGTCTGGTTGAGAAACTCGGCGCTGTGTTTGGCTGAACGGCGGGCGATCTCGGCGGCAACTTCAAGGACAGAGCCCAGCAGGTCGTCATCGCGCACGGTTTCCGCGAGCGCCGGCAGATTTCGCAA
>JBGQJH010000372.1:0-3370 GCA_041498935.1 Pyrinomonadaceae bacterium
GCCTGCGTTAACAGTTCGACCAGCTCTTCTCGCGTCAGCGAAATCTTTCCTGACCCATTTGTCGCCGACCGATCGTAATAGCCTGTCGGCGTTGGCCGATCGCCGCTCGGACACGACATCCTCGTCTCATGCAGATAGCCACAGGCCTGACAACGCGCGCCTTCGCCGAGATAACCCGCGGCTTCGCGCACGTTGATTAGTTTTTCAATCGCGTCGGCGGGCAAATTCTTTGAGCCGCCGAGGATGCGCGCGAGGATCGCAATGCGCGCCGTGTGTTCCAGCGTCTCCAACCTGTCGAACGCTTGCCACAAATCAGATCCGTAAGCCACTGCCCCGTGGTTAGCCATCAACAGGGCATTGTGATGCTTCACCAATGGCCGCATTGCCTCAGTTAATTCGTCGGTCGACGGAGTGCCATAGGCAGCGAGCGGCACACAACCCAGCGTGAGAATAACTTCAGACAGAATCGGCTGATCGATTGCGAGTCCGGCAACGGCGAAGGCAGTGCCGTGCGGCGGATGCGCGTGGCAAACTGCCATGACGTCAGGGCGCTCCTCGTAAATCAGGAGATGCATCGCCAACTCGCTTGAAGGCCGGCGATTTCCGAGCGGCTTCCCGGCCGCGTCAGTCACCGCCAGGCAATCTTCGGTCATGCGCCCCTTGCAGATCATCGTCGGCGTAGCGACTATCCGGCCGTCATCAAGGCGCACGCTGACGTTGCCATCTGATGAAACAACGTAACTGCGCTCATACAACAAGCGGCCTATGTTTACTATTTCACGCCGTGCGGTCTGTTCGTCCATCTGGTTTGTCCGAGAGTTCGGAGTCTTAATTTGCCGAACTGCGACGCAACTAGAACTTAAACTCTAAACCACTAACTATAATTCCTGTTCGTTGATTTTGCTTAGCTCTTCTGTTTGCGGTTGACGCCGGCGATTTGTCACCGCACTAACCTGCGGTCGCCCCAGGAAGTAGGAGAGCGATTCCAGAGACGTCGTTAAGTCAACCGTCTTGACTTTCACGTCGAGCCGGGCATTGAGCGATGCGGGTGCGAAGTTTAAGACTGCCTTAACCCCCGCCGCCATGATTTGGTTGAGCACCTTTTGCGCGCCACGCGCGGGCACGGCGATAACCATCACGTCGATTGATTCGTCGCCGACCAGGCGCGGCATTTTCTTTACATCGTGAATCAGAATCTTGTGCTCGCCGACGTGACGTCCGATCTTCTTTTCGTCATTGTCAAACAGCGCCACCACACTAAAGTTTGATCTGGCGAAACCTTTGTAGTTTGCCAACGCCGTACCCAATCTGCCGGCGCCCACAATACCCACCCGATGAGGCCGGTCGAGTCCCAGAATCTTCGTAATGTGCTCGCGCAGGTCTTCGATGTGATATCCGACGCCGCGCACGCCAAACTCGCCAAAGTAACCAAGGTCCTTCCGAATTTGAGCAGAATTCAGGTTGAACTGTTCCGCGAGCGCCTGCGACGAGATACTCTTAATCCCTGCCGCGGAAAGCGTGTTCAGGCAGCGAAGATAAATACTCAGTCGATTCGTGGTTAATTCTGAAATCTTTTCTGACTTCATTTTGAGGGAACCCGGCACCAAGTATAGACCCATTGCGGGCTTAATGGTAACAACGGAGTTTCGGGTTTTGAGTTTCGAGTTCCGGGTTGCAAGAGGACTGTCCGCAAAGTCTTGAACTCGGAACTCGAAACTCCACAAGCGCGTTGCCGAATGCCACAACCATAAACTACAATCGCGCCGTTTCAACCCCAGGGCCTTCAGAACCTGCGCCAATGATTGCACACTTGTCCGGCACTCTTCTTTCCAAGCAACCCAATTCGGTAATCCTGGATGTTGGCGGCGTTGGCTATGAAATCACGATTCCCGTTTCGACCTTTTACGATCTCGACGAAGAGGGCTCGTCTGTCAAGCTTCGCGTCTACACACACGTGCGCGAAGATGCCCTTCAGCTTTACGGTTTCAAGACGGCTCGCGAGCGTGAACTCTTCGTGCGCCTAATCTCGGTCAGCGGCATTGGGCCGAAACTGGGAATCACATTGCTCTCGGGAATGAGCGCCGACGAAATGATCGCGTCTATCAGAACCAACAATCTTGCGCGACTCACCTTGATTCCCGGTGTGGGGAGAAAAACTGCCGAGCGCCTCGTGATGGAGTTGCGTGATAAAGTTGCTTCGTTATCGTCGGCCGAGCTTGAAGAAGAATTGGGCGCTACGACCGCAGCGGGCGCGCCCCTGCCTACTGAGGACACGATGCGCTCAGACGTGCTCTCTGCGCTTTTGAACCTTGGTTATCAGAGAACCTCCGCCGAAAAGGCCGTCACTGCGGCGCTGGATGAAGGTGGCGATATTTCTGTGGAGTTGATCTTGCGGCGCAGTTTGCGCAAGCTGGCAAAAGCTTAGGTCACCGTAATGCAAACTGTGCGGGGTCCCCAGCCGGGCAGCCCGGCTGGGGTGCTTGATAGCTTGCATCTGACCTGACTGTCTGCCTTCGCTGCCGTAAACTAACACCACGCAAACTAACAGGCGTGCGTTACAAAAATTATGTCGACTGAAGGGCCAGCGCGCGTGAGCGATCCAGCAATAAGCGACGATGAACAGCAATTTGAATTGACTGTTCGTCCCACCAGGCTCGCGGACTATATCGGCCAGCGGCAGGTGAAAGAGAATCTTCGCGTCTATATGAAGGCCGCTTTGAACCGGAAGGAAGCGCTTGACCACGTGCTCTTAACCGGCCCGCCCGGCCTCGGTAAAACTACCCTCGCAAACATCATTGCCCAGGAAATGGGAGCTGTGATGCATTCGACTGCCGGACCATCGATTGAAATACCCGGCGACCTGGTTGGACAACTGACGAACCTGGAAAAAGGCGACGTGCTCTTTATCGACGAGATACATCGTCTCAATCCCGCCATCGAAGAGAAGCTATACCCGGCGATGGAGGACTACCAGTTTGACCTCATGATCGGGCAGGGAGTGGTAGCGCGCACTCAAAAGATACGGCTTGAAAAATTCACCCTAATCGGTGCGACGACCCGACCCGGTCTGCTCACGGCCCCGCTGCGCGATCGTTTTGGGATCGCCTTTCATTTGGATTTTTATCCGCCCGAGGATTTGGAAGTGATTTGCAAGCGCTCCGCGCAAATTCTCGCGGTCGAAATTGACGCTGACGGCGCGAGCGAAATCGCCAAACGCTCGCGCGGGACTCCGCGCATTGTTAATCGTCTCCTGCGGCGCGTTCGCGACTACGCTCAGGTGGATTACGACGGCCGCATCACGCAGGAAGTGGCCAATGATGCACTGAACCGGATGGAGGTGGACGAATTTGGGCTTGACGAAAGAGATCGC
>JBGQJH010000373.1:0-3354 GCA_041498935.1 Pyrinomonadaceae bacterium
GTTTTTGATTGCCCAGCCACCCGGGTGGCGGCTTGCGGCGAAGGCGCTCCTATCAGATCCGATCAGTTGAAGTAGTAAACAGTGAATCGCAAATCGTGAATAGGAAGCGCCAGGGCCGTTGGCTTGCGGCTTTGCCGCGCAACGTGCGGCTTTGCCGTCCGATGTGCGGAAGGCCTATGGCCTTCCGTCGCGCGGTGAATATTCATTGAGGCTACGCCTCAATTGCGAGGCGCAGCCTCGGGATTTAGATGAAGTGTTCCGGAAAGGCAGAGCCTTTCCGCACCTCAGGCGGCACAGCCGCAGCGCTATTGATACAAATGAGCGAGATTAAGGTAAAACTTAACGACGGTCCGGCGGCCCAGGTAGCTGGTCCCATCACCGTCGCTGAAGCGCTCAAGAAGCTCGATCGTGATACGGCGAAACAGGCGCTGGCGGCCCGTGTGGACGGCCGGGAAGTCGATCTTGCTTTTACGCTCACGGAACAACAAAATGGCGAGGCGATAAAGATCGAACCCGTGCTACCAGAAGCGCGCGAAGGTCTTGAAGTCCTGCGACATTCCACTGCGCACCTGCTCGCCGCTGCCGTGCTCGATCTGTTTCCCGGAACCAAGCTGGGAATCGGTCCGGCGTTGCTTGACGATCCGCGTTACGGGTTCTTCTACGACGTGATCACGCCGCAGCCGCTGACGGAGGCCGACCTGCCCGTAATCGAAAAACGAATGCGCCAGATCGCCAGTCGCAATCTTCCTTACCGGCGTGACGAAATTCCCAAAGCCGAGGCAGTGCGAATATTTCAGGAGCGCGACGAACCATTGAAGTGTCGGCTTATCAGCGACAAGGGTGGCGCAACTGTCAGCGTGTATTACATAGACGGCTCGCCCTTCATCGATTTTTGTCTCGGCCCGCACGTGCCAAACACCAACAAGCTGCGGGCTTTCAAATTGTTGTCGCTGGCGGGTGCGTATTGGATGGGCGATGCCACGCAGCCGCAGATGCAGCGCCTGTACGGCACGGCCTTCTTCACGCAGGAACAACTGGACGCGTGGCTGAAGCAACGCGAAGAGGCTGAGAAGAGAGACCACCGGCGCCTGGGTAAAGAGCTTGATCTGTTTTCGATTCAGGAACAGTACGGCCAGGGACTGATCTTCTGGCATCCGAAGGGCGCTGTTATTCGGCAGCAGATGGAAGACTACCTGCGCGAGGAGTTGGTGCGGCGCAACTACAGCATCGTTTATACACCGCACATTGCCAAGCGCGAGCTTTGGCATATCAGCGGACATGAACAGAACTATGCCGACTCAATGTTTGCACCGACGACACTGGAAGACACCGAGTTTCGGCTGAAGCCGATGAACTGCCCCATGCACATCGCCATCTATAAGTCGCAGCAGCGATCTTATCGAGATTTGCCGCAGCGCTATGCTGAAATGGGCACGGTTTATCGCGGCGAGTTGTCGGGAACGCTGCACGGCCTGATGCGCGTTCGCGGATTCACAGTGGACGACGCCCACCTGTTCTGCACGCCCGAGCAGGTTCGCAAAGAGATCGACGGTTGTGTTGACTTTGCTAACCAGGTTCTAAGAACTTTTGGCTTTGAGAAGATCAAGTTTGAGCTGTCGGTGAAGGGCAACGACACCTCAAAACAATGGCTGGGTTCCGCGGAGGAATGGACCAAGGCCGAAGGCGCACTCGCCGAGGCCCTTGAGGCCCGCCAGATCAAGTACGAGCGGATCGAAGGCGAGGCAGCCTTCTACGGTCCAAAAATCGATTTCAAGGTCGAAGATGCGATCGGCCGGCTTTGGCAACTGGGCACGGTGCAGTGGGATTTCAATCTGCCGGAACGATTTGAACTTGAGTACGTCGGCGAGGATAACAAACCACATCGCCCGGTGATGGTTCATCGCGCGCTGTTCGGTTCCATCGAACGCTTTTTCGGCGTTCTTATTGAGCACTACGCCGGCGCCTTTCCGCTGTGGCTGGCTCCGGTGCAGGTGGCGGTGTTGCCGATTACCGATCGTGTGAACGAATATGCTGAAAAGGTCGCGACCGAATTGAAGGGCGCCGGTCTGCGTGTCGAGGCTAACCTGAAGAGCGATAAGATCGGCGCGAAGATCCGCGACGCCCAGATTAGGAAAATCCCTTTTATGTTGGTGCTTGGCGACCGCGAGATGGAACAGGGCAACGTCGCGGTTCGCGAACGTTCAAAGGGTGACATCGGCGTGATGTCCACCAGTGATTTTGTAGAGATGGCGCGCAAGCTTGTCCAGATGCGTGCGTTGACCAATACATAGTTCCGGGTTTCGAGTTTCGAGTTTCGAGTTTGTCTTGACTCGGAACTTGAAACTCGGAACTCGAAACTTTTGACTTTAGGAGGTGAAGTATAGCTACAGGCTTTCGAGGTCGCGGCCAGCGTCCGGATAACCGGCGCCAGCCGATTGCCCGTATTAACGAGAGAATTCGTGTTCCGCAGGTAAGAGTGATTGGTGAGGAGGGTGAGCAACTCGGTGTGCTGGACATTCGTGACGCCATCCGCGCGGCCAGGGAAAAAGGCCTGGACCTGGTAGAGGTTGCTGCTACCGCCGACCCGCCGGTTTGCCGAATCATTGACTTTGGGAAGTTTCAGTACGAGGCCAAGAAAAAGGCTAACGAGGCAAAGAAGAAGCAGGTAACGATCACGGTCAAGGAAGTGAAGTTTCGTCCCGGGACGGACGACCACGACTACGACTATCGCATGAAACACGCGCGCGAGTGGCTTGAGGGCGGCGATAAGGTGAAAGCTACCATCTGGTTTCGTGGACGCGAGATGACCCACCGCGAGTTGGGGGCACGCATCCTCGAGAAACTGGAAAAGGACCTGATCGATGTTGGCGAAGTAGAGGCCAGGCCGCGAATGGAAGGGAACCAGATGTTTATTATCCTGGGACCCAAGCGACACAAGGGAGCTGCCAAGGGAGATCATCCGCCACCGTCCCAGACACAAGCCGCGCCCCACGCTCCGGCCACGCCTAAGGCCCAGGTGGCGTCGCCGGCTCCGTCACCCCCGTTGCCTTTGCCGGCCAGTCAGCCGGAGGCGGCAGTCAAGCAGGAGCCGGAGACTAAGGACAGTTAACCGGCAATTAGGAATCGGATATCGGAAATTGGAAACGGAGAGATTATGCCTAAGTTAAAAACACACAAGGGTGCGGCGAAGCGCTTTCGTCTGACCGCGACCGGAAAGATCAAACGCGGCCATTCGCATGCGCGCCATATTCTGACAAAGAAGACCCACAAGCGGAAAAGATTGCTGGACATTGATGGTCTGGTTTCAAAATCGGACCAGAAGCGAGTCGAAGCGATGCTGCCGTACGGAAGAGA
>JBGQJH010000374.1:0-3352 GCA_041498935.1 Pyrinomonadaceae bacterium
CCAGGCTGAATCGTTGGAATCGTCATCGATTCGGTTTTGACCATTCGCCCTCTGCTCCGCTTTGCCGTTGTCTAACGCGCGCGCAGGGCAGATAATTAGTTACGCTCCCCTCGATTAGCAATACCGCCTCTTGGATTCGGAGAAGAGCTATGAATACTTGTTTTCCGAAGGCCCGAGCAGCCTCGCCCGGTGCCTTGTTGTTCGCACTCATTCTGGTGTTCTCGATTAATGTTCCGGCGCAAACTTCCCGGGCAAAGCATCACGCCAAACCAAACGCCACAACCAAACCAAAAGCCACAACCAAACCGAGTCTGGAAAAGAAATTCTTCGTAAACATTCTTGACGACCAACGCGCGATCTGGACGTCTCCTTTTCATCTGCGCGGCAGTGACGCGAAATGGTTAGCTCCGCTGGGTCTGTCCACCGTGGCGCTGATTGCCACTGACCGGCGGACATCCGGCGAGCTGGTCGAAAATGGAGACAACCTGAATCGCCTGAGAATCAGCAAAGACATCAGCCAGGTTGGTTCGCTCTACTCCACGGCTGGAATAGCTGGAGTTATCTACCTGGCTGGTCGAACCACTCACAACGATCATTTGCGCGAAACTGGTCTGCTTGGCGCCGAGGCGCTCATCGATAGCAGCATTGTAGTAAGCGCGCTGAAAACGGCATCGCAGCGCCAGCGGCCGCCGGCAGATCATTCCAGTGGGGAGTTCTTTGATGGCGGTAGCTCGTTTCCGTCCGGTCATGCGATCAGCGCCTGGTCGCTCGCGACGGTGATCGCTCAGGAGTATGGCCACCACCGACCGCTGGTGCAGATCGGCGCTTACGGTCTGGCCACCGCGGTTAGCTTTTCACGTTACACGGGCCGAAACCATTTTCTTTCTGACGTGCTGGTTGGCAGCGCAATGGGTTATGGCATCGGCCGTTACGTCTACCATAAGCACCACGATCCGGCGCTGGATGCTCTGAATGAGAAACAGCACAACGACTTAGTGCGATCCAGGTTGTTTCCGCGGATTGCCCCACTTTATTATCCACGCGCCCATGTCTACGGCGGAATGCTGGCGTGGAACTTTTAGCGGGTGATACTGACTTCCCACTAGCTAACGCGGAAGTCGATCTATAAGCGAGCCTGTTAGCGAGCGTATGCGAATCCTGCTGGTAGAAGACGATCGACGTATCGCGGGTTTTGTCGCGAAGGGTTTGCGTGAGCAGGCATACGCCGTTGACGTGGTTGGTGATGGAGACGCCGCCAGCTACAAGTTATCGATCAATGATTACGACGCCGTAATTCTCGACGTGATGATTCCTGGTCGCGATGGCTTTCAGGTCTGTCGCGATCTTCGCGCGGCGGGAATCGCTGTTCCGATAATCATGCTTACCGCTCGCGATACAGTACAGGATCGGATCACCGGTCTCGATAGTGGCGCAGATGATTATCTGACCAAGCCTTTTGCGGTAACCGAACTACTGGCAAGGTTGCGGGCACTGCTGCGTCGCGGTCATGTTGTTCGTCCCGCTACCATCAGCATCGCCGATCTCGTGCTTGACACTGGAGCACAACAAGCCACGCGCAACGGGCGCGCCCTCCGGCTAACAACCAAGGAGTATGCACTGCTCGAGTATCTGGCGCGTGAAGAGGGTCGCGTGGTAAGTCGGGCCGAAATTGCTGAACACGTCTGGGACGAGAATTTCGATCCGCTCACCAATCTTATCGACGTGCATATCAATCGCCTGCGGCGCAAAGTAGACAATGGCCTTTCAAGCAAACTTATTCACACCCGGCGCGGCGCCGGCTACATGCTGGCCGCGCTGGATCAAGCCGCGAAGACGGCCGTCTAACTCCGTTGGCCTTTTCGAACCTGGCGCGTGATGAAAGGTATTAAAATCAAAGCGACGCTATTGAGCTCGATGCGGGCCCGCCTGACCCTCTGGTACACCGGCGTGCTCGCGCTCGTGCTGCTTATTTTTGCAGTTTCCACCTACACGTACCTCGCGCGAGCTGCGCGCCAACGCACCGACGATTCGCTCTCCGATACCGCCAGCTCCTTCATTTCAAATTTCAACAGCGAACTAAACGACGAGAATCATCCCGCCGCCGACGCGGTTAGAGAAGCGGCCCGCGGCTTTCACTTTCCCGATCGGCAAATGATTGTTTTCGACGATTCCCGCAATGTGGTGGTCGCTTCCGAGACCAAAGACAATCCAGCGTTCGGACGAAATTGGTTCACATTGCCTGCCGCTCAACCGCAGCTAAACAACCTGCTTGACGCGGCCTCTCGATCCGGTCGCGCGTATGCGACGCTTTTCGATTCCAAAAACGCTATGCGCGTTCTGGCAGTCGCGGTACCGGCAGGAGGGCGTCGCTATCTGTTTGTGGTCGCGAACCCTTTGCACGATCAGGAGAAGGCCCTGGGCCAGGCGCGCCAAGCTTTTTACATAGCTGTTCCACTGGCGCTCCTGCTGGCGAGTTTGGGCGGATATTTCCTGGCCCACAAGAGTCTCGCGCCGGTGGTTACCATGGGCGAACAGGCGGCGCGAATCGGTGCGTCGAATCTCAACGAGCTGATACCCGTGCCGCAAAACAATACTGAGCTGGGCCGTCTGGCCCGCATTTTTAACGATTTGCTACTGAGACTGGATGAGTCATTTGCACAACAGAAACGCTTTATGGCTGATGCTTCGCACGAATTGCGCACGCCGGTTGCGGTTATCTGTGGCGAGTCGGAAGTGGCATTATCTCAACCCGTAAGGGACAGCGCTGAGTATCGCGAATCGCTCAACATCGTAAACGACGAAGGACAGCGCCTGACGCGTATGGTCGAGGATCTATTCACGCTGGCGCGCGCCGACGCCGGCGAATATCCGTTGGTACTGTCAGATTTTTATCTCGATGAAAGCCTGAACGAATGCGTGCGGTCCGTGCGCTCACTGGCGGCCCAAAAGAACCTGGAAGTTTCTTACCAATCGCCGGAGAATGAGATTGCTTTTCGCGGCGATGAGCCACTTGTTCGGAGAATGGTTCTAAATCTCCTCCACAATGCTATCAAATACACGCCCCGAAATGGTCACGTGGGCGTTAGTCTCAAACAAAACAATCGCCACTGCGAGGTCGTTATTAGTGACACTGGTCATGGTATTCCCAGCGAAGCGCAAGCGCATGTGTTCGATCGATTCTTTCGCGTTGATAAGGCGCGTTCTCGCGATGAGTCGCTAAACGGGAGCGGCGCCGGCCTCGGGCTTTCAATTGCGAAGTGGGTCGCAGAATTGCACGGTGGGGGAATTGTCCTCGACCACTCGAACCATGAGGGCACGTCGTTTATTATTTCGCTTCCGAATAGAGCTTAAC
>JBGQJH010000375.1:0-3352 GCA_041498935.1 Pyrinomonadaceae bacterium
GGAACCAGCCGTAAAACGGCTGGCCTAATCGCCCTTCGGGCTAGCCGCATGAATGCGGCATTGCTGTGGGAATTTGTTTGAAGCGCTGAAGGCGCGAAATGATGCGAATCTATTTCGCCCCGTGGGGGCGAAAAGTTTTTTGATGGCTTTGATCCCGGGGTAGCGCGCGCGTGCGCTTACCCCGGGCTACTGTATTTCACACCGTTGGCGTGAAGAACCCACCCGCTAACGCAGGTGGTTCTGACATGGCGCGCGGCGCGCTTACTTTCGCAACCCACGCGGGGACCCCGCCCCGGGCTAAGTTAGCGAACGCCGTTGGCGTGAAGAACCCACCCGCTAACGCAGGTGGTTCTGACATGGCGCGCGGCGCGCTTACCCCGGCTAAGTCAGCGAACGCCGTCTTTCATTGATGGAGTTGCGCTAGAAGAAAACGCTAGAAGAAAACTCTTGGCTGCCTGCCAAAACCGTGATAAAAGCGCCGCATCGCTCTATTCCCACATCCCAGCGCGAGAGGTCCCGAATGAAACATCAGAACAACCTGGCAAAGCTTCTGCTCGGCTTCATGATCGCGGGTTTCCTGTTTGCATCGTGCACCAAAAACCGCCGCGACGGATCTGCGCCACCTCCAAAATCAGCGGTCCAGTTGAAACGTATCGTGGTTCCCAGTCGCGTGCTAGCAATCGCGGGCGAAGTGCTCGCTTTTCAGGCAACCGGCGAGGCCGGCCGAGTTACGGAAGTTCCAATCTCCTTGCGGCGCTTGCAAGGCCGCTTCGGAGATTTCGAGCACGCCTCGATATTCGAGTACAACAAGGAGGGCAAAGTTCTGTCGCAGCAGGACGCCAGCGTGTTGCCGGATGGCGCCCTCGCGATCAAGGCGACCGCCGGCAATCGCTACCTGATCTATCCCGATCTTGGGCAACGGTTTCGGAATACTTATATAGTGGCGTGTAGCCTCAGAAACGCGCGCATTGCGGGACAACTGGTCCCGCGCATCTGTACGCAGATCCTTTGCACTGACAACGTCTTCAAGGCGTCCGAACTGAAGGAGCGAATTCCCGAGTTAAAAAACCAAAGTGGACTGGCCGACCTCGGTGACGGCGTCATCGGCGGGTTTGGCGGCAGCGGCAACATTTGCGAGCAATGCCTGCACACGTCGGAACCTGATGGCGATTTCATACCCACCGGTGAATGTTCGCAAAGAGTGCCCGCAGATCCTGAGCCCCCGAGGCCTAAAGATCAGATCGTGTTTTCGCGTCAACCACAGCCTATTGGCACAACCCCTAATTCACAAATCTTCAAACTGAATGCCGACGGAAATGAAGTCAACCTTTCAAACAACGCCAATTTTGAAACCACTCCTGACGTGAACCATAACAGCCGGAGGATTGTGTTTGATTCCAGCGATGGTGGATTGTTGACGATGGATCTGAATGGCAACAACCGCACCGTTATTCCACAAGCTTTTTTTGGCGGTATTCCGAAGTGGAGTCGGAACGCTGAATCTTTCGTCGTCTTCACCAATCTGGTTTCTAATGTCAACAACTCGCTGCATCGCGTGCGGCTGGATGGGAGCGAAAACGTCGAGATTGTCAGTGCGTCGCCAGGCAATGTCATACGAACCTCCGATGTAGTTGACGATAATCACGTTATTTTCTGGCAGGTTGTAGGCGCGACAAAAGCAGATCTGTTCATCAAAGATATGCGCAACAGTGATCCGGCCATCAATTTGACGAACACTGCAGACCAGGACGAAAGCTTACCGGTCGTTTCGCACGGCGGTTCATTGATCGCCTTTGTCGTGCATGGTGGACAGGACCCGGAGCCCTCTGAGATTCACATAGCGCGTCTGACATTGCCGTCAACGCTTACGGAGATCAGCGTTATCCACCTGACTCCGCCGGCCGGCGCTTTTATTACCGGCCTGGATTTTTCCGGCGACGACGCGCGCATCATCTTCTCTGCCACTGTGATTGAGACCCAGGGCACAAGCAACACGTTACAGCTTTTCTCGATAAACCTTGACGGCACCGGACAAGTTCGCTTGACGGTTAACGACGACTTAGACATGGAACCCAGCGTCGTGCCGAATTAAATCCATATCTGCTGGAAGGCTCGTGTCGGCAAGAGCGCCCTCCCTGGCTGAACCGCTAGAGATCGTTACTCAGGAAAAAGGGCCACTCAAAAATGAGTGGCCCATTCCTATTGTCATCTGCGCGCGATTGTCATCTGCGCGCGATCGTCGTCTCCGCCGTTTTTGGCGTTACGGAATCGAAGTTCCCTGAGTGGCCCACACCTGCCAACGTCCGTCGCGTTTGATGTAGGTGTCGGTGAAGCGAACCCGACGGTCAAACGGCTGTCCCTGCGCGTCCTTGCCTCTCACGCGATTGATGCCCGTCACGATCGCTGAGTTTCCCTCAACGCGCACGTCCATGTCCGAAAGCTCGAGCGAGTCAAGCACTGTTTTGTCATTTTTCATCGAGGCTATCTCTTCCTCTTTGCTGTGAAGCGCGCCGGTCCGGCTGCTGGTGTCCGTGGCGTCGTCCGCATAGTTGCGTTCAAACCAGGTCATGTCGCCTCGCTTTTCGGCATCGTTCCACTCGCGCTCCATGTAGAGCAAAACGCCCCCATCATTCAGCGCATGACCGGCATTGCTTACTACCTGCCAGCCATCACCGCGACGCTCCAGGACGTGAACGCTGCGGGTGTAGAAAGTTTGTTCCTTGCCGTCTACCTTTGCGGTGATTACGTTGCGATGCGTGATAGTTGCCGAGTTTGGCGTGCAGGTAATCATGTAGTAATCATGTGCGACTTTGGCGGCATTCTGCGGGTTGGCTTTATCGCGCTCGGCTTGCTTGACTGCATCGTTAATGCTCTGAGCTTTGTCTAACATGCCGGCGGCGCCTAAACCGGTGTAGTTGTCGGCGTAAACGTTTTGCAGGAAGGCTCGGTCACCGCGCTGGCTGGCTTCACCCCAGGCGCGATCAAAATCTTCCAGCTTCTTTTTGTCGGCGTCGCTACACTGACCAAATGCAATTGTCGCTGCGGCAATTATCAGTAGTGATACTGCTAGAACTCGTTTCATTTTGGGGCTCCTTTTGAACTGAGTTGGGAAGTTTGTTGGGAACGAACAAGCGGCTTCGTTTAGCGGGCGCACTTCTATCCCAGGCGAAGGCAAAAGTCAACGATTGCGATGGCTAATTGCGCCGCCCTTCCGGTTGAAAGGTTATGTCGCCCCTTCAGGGCGAAGAGTTTTTTTGATGGCTTTGATCCCGGGGTGGCCGAAGCGGCAACTCTAGCACCCCACACGGCTGCCCGCGTGGGGACCCCGCCCCGGGCTAAGTTAGCGAACGCC
>JBGQJH010000376.1:0-3345 GCA_041498935.1 Pyrinomonadaceae bacterium
GGAAGAGGTGGACCCTTCGATTCCGTGCCAGGCGATAATGGTAGGACACGCCTTCGCGTCAGGATGCCAGCGGCAGTGCGCAAGGACCTTGACGCCCGGCGCCACTTCAAACAAACGCTCCTGATCTCTTTCGGAAGCAAAACGAAATCGTCTGGGCCAGGCATAAGCAGCGATCGTTTGCGCGTGACCGCTGCGAAAAACAGAGTGGGGCTTGAAGGGTTTCGCTGCAAAAGCCGCGGCCGCGCGCGCCAGAAACCCGCGAACCCTGTCAGCGGTAAACCCGGATTTTCCCCGTTCAACTTCTACCACTTCGGCGATGGGGAGCATGTTTTTGAAAACCCTGGCAAGCAGGCTGCCTGCGCTATTGATGATAAGAGGGAAGCTACCGCAGCATTATACAGATAAATCGAGAACCAAACAGGACAAGAGCCAGGAGGGCCGAATTGGGAGGATAAAGTTGGTAATAAGTTGCGTTACAGGGTCCGCTTAGTTTGCCAACTCAAGAGTAACGTCTACCGTCAAGCTCTCTTTGTTTGGATTGAGGTTAGTTCCAACCTGCGGTGGCGGTTTGCCCAACGCTCGTCGCTCCTCGAAAAGTCTTTGCATTACGTTTCGCGAGTCGTTTTTGAAAAACTCGTCCAAATAACCCTGATCGAAGACTTCGCCGCGCTTTAGTCTCCAGGCGTCTCTGAGCGCCTTCGCATCTCTTTCCGTAAGTCCTTTGAAGAGTAAACTGCCCATGCGATACTGCGGCCCCTCGCGAACTTCAATCTTGTAAGTTACTTTCCGCGCGCTGTCGTCAAACTCGGGCGTCGGTCGCACGCGTACGTCCAGGTAGCCTTGACGGCCGTAAGCTTTCATCACGGCCAATACACCCTTGTCAAATTTCAACCCGTTGGCGACGTCTCCTGGCTTTACTCCCAGGATTTCGCGCAACTGATCCGGGGTCAACGCGTTCGGACCAGACCAATCAGTCTGGCCCCAGGAATAAATCAAGCCTTCGGCAACGGGAATCGTCACGTCGACTCCGTTGTTACACTTCGGATCCGGCTTACCTACTGGAGCTGCAAACTTCGCGCGCAACTGACCGACCTCTCGATAAAGCGCGAACAGCTTCATCCCGGAAAACCCGCGAACCAACTCGCTCGAGTAGTCGGCAGCCAACATTTCTTTTGCAGTGACAGCCAACTTCTCTTCGGAAACATTTTGCGCTCCGGGAAAATGAAACGTGCAAATTGGCATCTTGACGCCCGTCACGCTGAACACATGTCCGAGCATACGGCCTGACAAATCCTGGGACGCGAGATATTCCACCCTGCCGGGAATTTTTTGCTCCGCCAGAAGTTGCTGTAGTGCATGCATGATTGCTTCGGGCGCTTTCCCTGCATTAGGCGCGCGGCCGGCAAACAATGGCAATTCCCGACGCACCGCATCCATCAGTTGTTCTTCGGTGAACCAGATAAAATTGTCGAAAATGACAGGCGAATCGGAGCCTACGGCCTCTTCAACCTGAAAAGTGATCGTTACCTTGTTGCCGACCGTGCGAGTGCGATAGCCAATCTGTTTGAAAGTGCCGCTGTCTAAGAGGCGTTGCGCCGCCGCATCAACTTCTTCAACCTTGAATATTTGTCCTATCTTCAGCCCGCTGGTAGCTAAAGCCTCGTCGGCCGCGATTTGCCGAAGCCCTTCGAATTCAATCCCGCCAATCACTCGCCGATCCTGTGCGGCAGTCAAAGCCGCGGCGGCAGTAAACATGAAAAACAGCATTAGTAAATGATTTATCAGTCGCGTCATGAGAGACTAAGTTTAACTTAACAATAGAGCTGCTAAGAAATAGACAAGACCAGGGCCGGGGTCCCCAAGCGGGCAGCCCGCTTGGGGTGGTAGACATCGTCACTATGGGCGCAACGAATTGGCGTGCACGTACCAAACGAGAGCTGATCATCGAGGCTTGGGAAGATCTCGACTGCGAATCGGTGGGAGCGCGCGAGCTTGAGCAGATACAGCAGGCGCTCGGCGAGAAGTTTGGCGCAGGGGCGTTGGAAAGTCCGGCGGCGATCGCGCGGACAGTTGCCGATGAAGGCGCGGTCTTGCGACATCCGGAGGTCTCCGACTGCGATCTGAAATGGCGCAAGCGAAATGTGGGTGATCTTAGGTTTCAGCAGGGCCTTGATTTCGCCGGTTTGTCTACAGCCTTTGCGTCAATGGTGAAGCTCGAAGAGAAGCGACTGGAACTTCAAATGCAACCTCAGACAAACGAGGACACAAAAGGTCGCACTGAATTGCGGAACATTGTAATGAGGGCCCGGAAAGATTCGCTATTGAGAGCGCGCAGCAAAATTATTGACGGGGATCAACGGGAACAGGCGAAGGAGATTTCTCAGTGGCTAACCGTCTGGCTGCAAGCTCCGGAACTTTTTTCCGATTGGCTCGATCTGCGCCGGCGCTCGCCGGAATTTCGGAAGAGATTTCCCGAGGACTAAGGGAGCACATGTCAGAACCGCCTGCGTTAGCGGGTGGCAATTGCTGCATCCTGGGACCGCCTGCTAACGCAGGCGGTTCTGACAAGAAGACGGCAGAGCCGTTATCTACTCGTCATCTTCGCCGCCGCGAATTCTTCCTTCGGCTCTTGATTGGTCGATGACCTTTTGCGCGAGATTACCAGGAACCGGATCGTAATGTGAAAACTGCATGTGGAACGAGCCGCGTGCCGCGGTGATCGAATTCAGCGTTGATTGATAGTTAAGCATTTCAGACATCGGCACCTGCGCCTTAATCACCTGGTTCTTGCCGCTCGCCTCCATGCCCTGCACACGCCCGCGCCGCGAATTGAGATCGCCCATGATGTCGCCACTGTTTTCCTGCGGCGCACTGATCTCCACGTCCATGATCGGCTCCAGTATCG
This sequence comes from Pyrinomonadaceae bacterium, assembly GCA_041498935.1. GTDB lineage: Bacteria > Acidobacteriota > Blastocatellia > Pyrinomonadales > Pyrinomonadaceae > PSRF01. The sequence continues at coordinate 2,906 of JBGQJH010000376.1, forward strand.
ACGGCTTGACCTTCTCCATGGCCGCCCGGAAAGCCTTTCGACCAGCCGCGCGAAACGAATGTTCATCGGAGTCGACGTTGTGATACGACCCGTCGATCAACTGCACCTTGAAATCCACCAGCGGGTAGCCGGCGATGGCGCCTGACTTTGCTGCTTCGATGATGCCTTTTTCGATAGCGGGGCGGAACTGCTGTGGCACTGCGCCGCCAAAGATCTTATCCTCGAAAACAAAGCCACTGCCGCGCGGCAACGGCTCGAAGACAACCTTGCAGTCGCCAAACTGACCGCGGCCGCCGGTTTGTTTCTTGTGACGCCCCTGCACCTCGGCGCGCTGCGTAATGGTTTCCTTGTAAGGAACCTTGGGGGGATGCAGCGTCACCTCCACGCCGTAGCGTTTCTTCAATTTTTCCACCACGGTCTCGACGTGAAGTTGACCGGAA
>JBGQJH010000377.1:0-3324 GCA_041498935.1 Pyrinomonadaceae bacterium
AGATGTCTCAGGATGGAGCGGTACCAGCCGGACAAAATCAGCAATTCGAGTCCCCAGCGTGACGGGTTTGACACTCTGCGACAGCGCCGCGGCAACAGGCGCGAAAACATCCCGCCCGTTGAAAGTTGCGCTCACAGGATAGCGAAAGTATTTCGTGTTTGTAAGATGAAATATCTCGACTGGCCTCCCCAGCTTCTCCTGTCGGTCGCAAATGAAACTAAAGATTCCATTGTCCGGGCCAACAAAAAACTGCTCGCCTGCCACGATCAATATTGCCCGGCGCGCAGAGCCAACTCCCGGATCGACCACGGCGACATGAATCGTGCCGGCGGGAAACGAGGAACAGGCGGCGAGTAAAGTGAACGCCGCCGCTTCAATGTCCTGGGGCGGGATGTCATGGGTTATGTCAACGATGCGCACCTGGGGATTCGAGGAAAGAATCACTCCCTTAACGGCCGCGACGAAATAGTCGGAGGTGCCAAAGTCGGTCAGGAGTGTGATGAGCGGGACACGGAGACGCGGAGACGCGGAGACACGGGGAGAAGGCGTTTTATCACCGTGTCGCCGCGTCACCGTATCTCCGCGCCGGTTTTTCACTTGAAGAGTTTCACTGGATACGTGTTTCGGTCGCAGTGCGAATCTTTAGCTGTTGACCGCGGGCGAGATGAACGTCTTCTCCACGCTTGCTGAGAACGCTACCGGCGCCAACCCCGCCGCCAATCGCGGCGCCAATCGCTGCGCCTTTGCCGCCGCCGACAATAAGGCCGATGATGGCGCCGACGCCGGTGCTGGCGCCAACCTTCGAGATATCATCTTTGGTAGAGTCTCTTCCCTTCACGCCGCCTTCAGAGTCGACCGTGCCCGCGCCATCTCTGTTACCCATATCGACGACTTCAACCACGTCAGCGTTGAACCCCGTGGTGCGACCGTCAGGCATTTGGATCGTCTCAAAAGAGAGTTGAAGTTCGGCGGTTCCCTTCACTTTGCCGGCGCGCTTAACACGCGTCACGCGTCCTTCGACGATGGCGCCTTCAAATTCGCGCGGGTCGACAACACGCGCCTGAAAACGATCACCGCGCTGGCTGGCATCGCTCGAAAGACTCGATTGCAACTCAACTGTGAGAATCGCATCACGCGGAATCGCGAGCGGGCCGTTTGTTGGGCCGCTCGCCGACTGACCAGAGTTGTTCGAATTATTCTGTGGTGCGCTTTGATTTGTATTTTGTTCCGTGTCGGCGGAGGCGTTGCTCGCAGGGGCGGAATCCGCCGTGCCGCGTCGCGTAAGTCCGGTGGGTATGGAAGAGTCAAAGGCACGCTGCTCATAGCCGGCGTTGTATCCTGCCTCGAAGCCTTGCTGGTAACCGTCGCGATAATCCTCGACAGTTCCCCACGCTTCGTTGTAATTCCGATCGCCGCGCTGGTAGTCATCCTTGTTTTGATAGTCGCGTGCGGCATGGTCGGCGATGTCTCGGGAGCCGGCGCTAAAACCGTCTGAATAGCCCGTGCGATAACCACGTTCCAAAGCAGTCGACTGGCCCTGCGAAGGGCTCGAGTGAGCGTTTGCCGTTCTTGCTATCGACCAGGAGGTCATGGCCAACGCCAGCAAAACTACAAGGGGAATCTTCAAATATTTCATTTGCTGTTCCTTCCAGAGATTTACGGCAATCGAGCCGCCGTAGTTGTCTTGGGAGAGCCAACCTCGTGCAATCGCGATGCTATCACTCAACCGTTGTAACGCAAACTGTAAGTTTGCGCGCAAGCTAATAGCATGCGTTACCCTGCTTGACCGTCTCTATTGTGCGCCCCTAGACTCAAATCGTCTCAAATCGTCTCGAACTGGCTGAGTTCCTGAAGCGGAAGTCTTCGAGCGTAACTGACTTGGCCTTCAGATGCTGGTTTTGGGTTGCTGGTTGGCGAGAGCGTTAATCACATGACAGAAACACGGAAGGTCTACCTGGATCATAGTGCCACGACACCTGCCGACCGGCGGGTTGTCGAAGCGATGTTGCCGTATCTGACGGAAAAGTTTGGCAATGCGTCCAGCGTACACTTCTTTGGACAGGAAGCCCGCGCGGCTGTCGATCGAGCGCGGCGCGAGGTCGCGGCACTGATTGGCGCCAGGGCCAACGAGATCGTGTTCGTCTCTGGTGGGACCGAGGCCAACAACCTCGCCATTCGCGGAGTTTGCGAAGCCGCTCAAAGTTACGCCAGTAGCAGTACCAATCGAGGCCACGTGATCACTTCCACCATCGAGCATTCGTCGGTGCGCGGAATCTGTGAAGCCCTTGAAAAGAGTGGCTGGGAGGTTACGAGACTGCCGGCCTACGAAAATGGGATTGTGCGGACCCAAGACGTGCGCGCGGCGCTGCGGCCAGACACAGTGCTGATCTCCCTGATGTTGGCTAATAATGAAATCGGCACTATTCAGCCGCTTGCAGAGATTGGCGCGCTGGTGCGCGAGGAGCGAGTTCGTGGGCGACGCCAACTCTGGCTGCACACAGACGCAGTGCAAGCTGGCGGACGCGCTCCTTTAGACGTCGAAACGCTTGGCTGCGATCTGTTGTCGCTGTCAGCTCATAAGCTCTACGCGCCCAAGGGAGCGGGAGCGCTCTTCGTGCGGCGTGGGGTGCGTTTGATATCTCAGAATGTTGGCGGACATCAGGAACGGGAGAGGCGAGCGGGAACGGAAGGCGTGCCGGGCATTGTTGCTTTCGGCGCGGCGGCGAAACTTGCGCGCGAAGAGATGCACGAACGGTCAAGGCATGACCGGCAACTGCGGGACAGATTTGAGACCGGGGTCACTGAGCGCGTTCCGGACATCGTTTTCAATGGCGACCAGGCGCAGCGCTTGCCACATCTTTCAAACATCTCGTTTCGCTTCATCGAGGGTGAAGGGCTGTTAATTAGTTTGGACCTTCAGGGCATTGCAGTTTCGACCGGGTCCGCATGTTCTTCCGGCACGCTCGAGCCGTCGCCGGTGATACGCGCGCTGGGTCGTGACGACGAACTCGCTCGCGGCGCGATTCGCTTCAGCTTCGGCAAGGATAACACTGACAAGGACGTTGACTATGTTCTCGAAGTGTTACCGCGGGTGGTGGAAAAGCTGCGAGCGCTCTCGCCGCTTAATAGAGTTCGGAGTTCGGGGTTCGGAGTTCGGAGTTCGTTTGGCGCCCAGTAGCGGCAGACTCACACTTATGGCCGGTATTAAGCGTTTTGAAGAAATCCTGGCTTGGCAAAAGGCCAGAGAACTTGTGCGCGAAACATATCGCGTTTGCGGGATTGCACCTTTTAGTAAGGACTTTGGATTAAAGGACCAGATTTGCC
>JBGQJH010000378.1:0-3324 GCA_041498935.1 Pyrinomonadaceae bacterium
CTGAGTAGGACAGACATTCCTGTCTGTCATGATTGACTGCGACGAAACAGACAGGTAGGAATGCCTGTACGCAAGCTTCCCAGGATTAGCGTGAAAAAAACAAGAAAGCCGCGAGCTGAGTTTGCCCTGGCTCTCTTATTCTTCCTTGGACTCTTATTGCCTTTGCAAACCAACAGCCAAACTAAACACCAGACTAAACCCCAAACTAAACAAATGTCACAAAATCAAAATCCTCCGGTGCCACCCGAGTGGCTTACGCACGCCGAGAAGACTGACTATCGCGAGACGCCCCCCTACGCCGAAACCATCGAGTATTCAAAACGCCTCGATCAGGCGTCGCCGCTCATCAAGTTTGAGTACTTCGGAAAGAGTGGCCAGGGTCGCGAACTACCATTGCTAATCGCAACTGAGGGGGAGACGTTTACGCCTGAAGCTGCCCGGCGCGCCCACAAAGCAATCATTCTGATCCAGGCATGCATTCACGCCGGCGAACCTGATGGCAAGGATGCAGGGCTGGCTCTGCTACGAGACATTGCCATCACAAAAACGCGGCCGGGATTACTAAAGAACCTGGTCGTGCTTTTTATTCCAATTTACAACGCCGACGGTCACGAACGAGTTAGTTCCTACAATCGGATCAATCAAAACGGGCCCGCGGAAATGGGCTGGCGCACCACCAGCGTCTACCAGAATCTCAATCGCGATTACATGAAGGCCGACACGCCGGAAACGCGCGCGTGGTTGTCGTTATGGAACCGCTGGAAACCGGACCTGTTTATTGACTGTCATGTGACCGATGGCGCCGATTATCAATACAACCTCACTTATCAACATGAGCACCACGCCGGCGTCGCGGATAGTGTGCTTGCCTGGGAGAAGCAGGTGATCGATGAGCGCGTGGCTCCGGCGACTGAGGCGGCGGGGAACATCGTCTCGTGGTATTTGGAGTTCATAGACAATCGTGATTTGACCAGGGGCATTCGAGACTTCAACGGCAGCCCGCGCTTCTCGACTGGTTACACGCCCATCAGAAACCGCCCCGGCATTCTGATCGAGACACACATGTTGAAACCGTATCGTCCGCGCGTGATTGGCACCTATGACTTTCTCCGCTTCACGCTCGCTGAGGTCAGCCGCGATCCGGAAAGTCTGCTGGCGGCGGGGCGCGCCGCCGATGAAAAGACGGTGACTGACGGTCGGACATACGATCCCGCGCGCCGTTATCCACTCGAGTTCGAGTTGACCGACAAAGCCACGCCTTACAAGTTGAAAGCGTTGGAATACCACATCGAACCGAGCGACATCTCGGGCGCGCTTCACGTCACGTTTGGTACCAGGCCCGTCGACATGACCGTGCCGATGTACAACGAGTTTCGCGTGAAGACTGCGGTGGCGCCGCCGCTTTACTACATCGTCCCTGTCCAGTGGCAAGATGTGATTGAGGTTCTGCGAGCACACGGCCTAACTCTGCACACGACAAAGGAGCCGACAACCATCGACATCGAGAGTTATCGCTTTGTTGACGTGAAATGGGCGGGTAGCCCTTTTGAAGGCAGGCTGATGCCTTCGTTCAAGGCCGAGGTGGTCCACGAGCGGCGAACTTTTCCCGCCGGCTCCGTCATTGTTCCGCTGGCACAGGAGTCGGCAAAGGTTGCGCTGAACCTGCTCGAGCCGGAAGCGCCAGACTCGTTAGTCCACTGGGGATTCTTCAATGCTACTTTTGAGCAGAAGGAGTATGCCGAGAATTATGTCCTGGAGAAACTTGCTCGCGAAATGTTAGCCAGCAATCCTGCACTGCGCGAGGAGTTCGAGAAACAACTAGCCAGCGATGCCAAATTTGCCGCAAATCCGCGGGCGAGACTGGAGTTCTTCTACCGCCGTTCGCCGTATTGGGATCAGCAAATGAATCTCTATCCCGTTGGCCGCATCATCACGCCGCTCGGTCTTTAAGTTTCGAGTTTTGAGTTTCAAGTTTCGAGTTCGGGTTCATCGCAAAACACTAAAATCCAATCCGGAACAGGAACCCGAGACTCGGAACTCGAAACCCGAAACTTTCTTTAGTCAGCGTGCCAGCGCGTCAGGATGTTCTGAAACTTCCTCCACCGCCTGGCTGCGACCGCGCATCGTTACTATCGCTACGCCCGCAAAGATCAGAATGCAGGCGAGGATCGTTCTGGAGTTCCAACTTTCACCGAGCACCAGCGGCGCGAGCCCAAAGGCCAACAGCGGTTGCAGATAGATATAGACTGCCACGACGCTCGGTGGCACCCGCGTGATGGCCCACGAGTTGAGATAGTATGCGCCTACTGTCGGCACGAGAATGATGTAGGCAACCGCTAGCCACACTCCAAGCGAAACCGTCCGCAATCCGTCAGCGCTCCATGAATAGCCGGCAATGGGAAGCGTTATGAGAGCGCCCAACAAAAAGATCCAGGTGATCACGTTCAAGGCGCCATATCGTCTGAAAAGGTCTCTCGAGACGGCAATGTAAGCGCCGAATGAAAAGGAGTTGACGATGATCAGGATGTTGCCGAGGGTTGTTTGAACGGAGAAGTTCGCGCGCAACGGATCAACTAAATAGATAACGCCAGCGGCGGCCAAAGCTATTCCCAGAATGTGTCGCAGGGAGAGCCGGTCATAGCCGAGAGCTATGCTGACGGCTAAAGTGAACACCGGAATCGTTGTTGTTAGCAGCGTCGCATTTATGGCAGTTGTAAGTGACAGGCCTTTAACAAAAAGAAGTTGGTTAACTACGACGCCGAGCAGGCTGGAGAGAACCAGCCACGCCAACACGCGTTTGGGTAGCTGACGCAGCACGCCTAACTTTCGCTGTAATAGGGTGAAGATAATCGCGGCGCCAAAGATGCGAAAGCCAACCAGGCTAACACTAGACATCGATCGCAAAACGATTTTGCCGAAGATGGGCCAGGTGCCAAACATCACCTGCACGGCGATGAGTGCGACATGCGGCGCTGCGCCGTGGTCCTTAAGTGATACACCTTCACGCATTCAGTTTAGATCGCGGACCTCTCCGCCCTCGGGTCGGCGGGACAAGTCCCGCTTCTAGAGTTTTGGATTTGATTTCACACAAAAAGGACCGGGCGTTCCCGATCCTTTTACTAAGGCACAACCAAGTAACCTATCTAGTCTCAAACAACCAGAAAAAGTGGATTCTCGAGAATTTTCTTGAACGTCTGTAGGAACTTCGCTCCGGTAGCGCCGTCGATTACGCGATGATCGCAGGACAAGGTGACCCGCATCATCTGGCGCACCACGATCTCGTTGTTTCGCACTACCGGCTTAGCCGACATCGCGCCGACTGCA
>JBGQJH010000379.1:0-3323 GCA_041498935.1 Pyrinomonadaceae bacterium
CTGATTCTTCCTGCCTATTTCCTAACGCAGCTTGTCTTCCTGATCGGAGCCGGCGGGCAGATTGTGGATCTCGTCTTTGGCAAAAACTCCGAGGCAAATTCCGCGGCTTACTTTGGACTACCGCCCGGTGTGTTTACTCTCCTCTTCCTCGGCATTCCGGCGCTGGCGATCGCCAACACCTTCATCCTCTGGTTCTACTTCCAGCCGCCAAAGCATAAGCCTCTTTCCGAGTGGCTCGAGTCGGCTCAATCGGAAACGCTGGCCGACATATTTCTTTTCCTCAACATGATTGGCTACCAGGCTTTCTGGGGATTGTTAATGACTGACTTGCCTCACGACTATCCCACGATCACTGGCCGGCTTTCCATGTTCGTGTTCGCGGCGCTATTGATTTACATCCCGCCGCGGATCCTTTACCTGGCCGAGGATGGCAAACGTCCAGTGGTCTGGTTCACCATGCTATTAGCCAATTCACCGGTACTCCTGCGCATCCTTCTTGTGAAGGGTTAGTGCCAAAGCAGAGAGTTGCCGGGTTTCTGAGTCAGCAAGCAGGCCATGCGCCGCAAGAGAAATACGGAACCGCGAGCGGTAGCGACCGGGTCCAGGTTGGTGGAAACCAAGCTCGCACTAAACACAACCGCGTCCGCTACAATTTCATTCGAGTCTATTGTCGCGAGACCCGGTCGCTACTACCACCCCAGCGCGGCTGCCGCGCTGGGGACCCCGGTCTGCTCCCGGTTCCGTATTTGTGTCCCGTTGGAGTCAAGTGGTCCATTGGTGGTTATTTCCTTGCGAAAATCAGTATCGGGCCGGGCCGTTCCCGGCATTGACTTGGAAGCTCGGTCCGATCTATTGTGCCGCCATCTCAAGCCCCTGTTCCTTCTATAATCTTGCTCCCAGGGAGGGATCTCAATGAAAAAAAGCTTCCGTTACATCGTGTTCCTCACTCTCATGATCTTTGCGATTTTTGGGACTCGTCTTTCGCCTAGTTCATCAGCCGCGCCGGCCCAGAATGTCCCAGATCCTGCATGCGTCAGTCAGTGCTCGTTTTTGCTTTTCCAGTGCTTTGCTGCGGGTGGCAAAAACGGTAATGAGCACGCCTGCATTTCAGTCTACCGGCACTGCCTGGCGCAGTGCGGCAAGCATGACTAAGAGTGCGATTGCCTAGAGGTCCGCACTTTGTTCGAGACGCTCGTTAATGCCCCTCGCTACGAGCCAACGAAATATCATCTGCACCATTAATCGCTGATTCGCTTAAAGACTCCGCGGCCAAATAAGTCTTGGCGCCTGGTGGCCCAGGTGAGTTGTGCCTTTTCGCATTAATCTCCATAGCGCATATGTTACGATTCTCTCCCGAGGAAGGGGCGTTGAATTTGATCGCGTGCCATCGAGGCCCGCTATGCCGTCCAATGCGAAATAATGCCTGACCTGCTCGTAAACCTGCTGAAGCTGCCCGCGCTTGAACCAATAGTGCGCGAGCTCGCCGGCAATGGAATTATTATTCGTCGCGCCCAACCGTTTGAGATTACGCGCGTGCGCGAATTTATCGAGCGTGAGTTTTCCGTCGCGTGGGCGGATGAGGTCTCGGTGGCCTTTGCCGGCAAGCCTGTCTCTCTTTACATCGCGATAGCCGAAAGAGAAGTCGTAGGCTTCGCCGCATATGAGTGCACGCGCCGGGGATTTTTTGGCCCAACCGGCGTGGTTGAGCGTCTGCAGCGCCGGGGCATAGGCAAGGCGTTGCTGCTTGCTTGTCTCTGGGGACTTCGTGAGATGGGTTATGTTTACGGAATTATCGGGCGCGCCGGAGCAGTTGAGTTTTACGAGAAAGCGGTTGGGGCTATCGTAATTCCCGATAGTGACCCGGGGATCTACACGAATCTCTTGAGATGACCATGAATAAGGCGGTTGATATTCCGATACCGCGACGCGTGCGCGCGCCATTGCCGCCGGGTCCAAAGGGCAACCCGATTCTGGGCGTCATGCCGGAATTCAATCGCGACACGCTGGGCTTCATCGAACGCTGCCGCGACTATGGCGATGTTGTTCGCATGCGTTTTCTTTACCTCACGGCCTATTTTCTCTACCACCCCGATCATATTGAATACGTTCTGGCAGGTAATCCGAAGAACTTCCTCAAATCGCGATCATTGCATTCACCATTCTTTCAACGCCTGGTCGGCAATGGCTTGTTGACGAGCGAAGGCGAAGTCTGGAAACGTCAGCGACGCCTCGCGCAACCTGCATTTCATCGCCAACGGATTAGCGCTTATGGCGACGTAATGGTCGACTATGCAACGCGCATGGTCTCTTCCTGGCGTACAGGCGAGGAGCGCGACATTCACCGGGACATGATGAACCTGACTATGCAGGTCGTGGTCAAGACTCTGTTCAATGCAGACGTTTCCGCAGATGCCGATAAGGTTGGCCAGATACTCTCACAGATGGGGAAGCCGTTCGCCTCGCAGGCGACTTTGAAATGGATTCTGGACAATCGCCTGCCAACACGCACTCATCGCCGTTTTAACGCTGCAGCCGGAGAGATCGATGAGATTGTCTATCGCATCATCGCTGAGCGCCGCTCCAGTGGCTCTGACGAGGGCGATCTTCTTTCCATGTTGCTTGCCGCCCTCGATGAAGACAACAGCCAGATGACCGATCGCCAGTTGCGGGATGAGGTGATGACTATCTTTCTCGCCGGCCATGAAACTACGGCATTGACGCTTTCCTGGGCCTGGTACCTCATGGGCCAGAACCCCGAAGTCGAAAATAGGTTTCATGCAGAGCTCGATGGGGTGCTGGGTAACAGATTACCTACCGTCGCCGACCCGGCCCGTTTGCGATACACCGAGATGATAGCCAAAGAGTCGATGCGGCTCTACCCGCCAGCTTATGGAGTTGGGCGCGAAGCGATTGAGGAATTCGAGCTGGGCGGTTATCGCGTGCCTGCCGGGTCTCAGTTATTCATGTTCCAGTGGGCAGTACAACGCGACTCGCGTTTCTTTGCAGAGCCGGAGAGGTTTCATCCGGAGCGCTGGACGGAAGACTTCAGCAACAGCTTGCCGAAGTATGCCTACTTCCCTTTCGGCGGCGGCCCACGCGCTTGCATTGGCAACTATTTTGCGATGATGGAGATCGTCCTGTTGCTGGCCACCATCGGCCAACGCTTCCGCTTCTCACTGCTGCCCGATCACCCGGTGAGCTTGCTGCCGGCGATGTCGCTGCGACCAAAGGATGGGATTCGCGTCCGGGTTGAGAATCGTCGAGACTCGAATTAGTAAGAACAACCGCTTCGATGAAATCACAGGCGTAATCAAGAGTGGGAC
>JBGQJH010000380.1:0-3295 GCA_041498935.1 Pyrinomonadaceae bacterium
GACTGCGGACGAAATCAGGGATCTGCTGTTCGCCTGGACAGTTTGTAAACACACCAAGTCGAATGCGATTGTTTATGCACGCGATGGCCAGACGGTGGGAGTCGGCGCCGGCCAGATGTCGCGCGTCGACTCAGTGAAGCTCGGCGCCATGCGCGCGCAGCTACCTCTCAAAGGTTCCGTGCTCGCATCAGACGCTTTCTTCCCTTTTCGCGATGGTCTTGATGAGGCCACGAAACATGGCATTGCTGCGGTGATTCAGCCCGGCGGCTCCGTGCGCGATGCGGAAGTGATTGCCGCCGCAGACGAACATGGTCTGGCAATGGTTTTTACAGGCATCAGGCATTTCAAGCACTAAGCCGGGAGGCTAGCTTGCTCTTTCGCCCAAACTTCCTTAATACTTTCCGCGTTAATTTCATGATGAAGGCGGCGGAGGCTGCGGCAGCGTTAACGAGCCAATTGCCAATTGCGGGGAGAAACACTTGAAAGCAGCAATCACCTTTCTGTTGCTGTTCGTGCTGGCAAGTGGAGCCGCGTCCGGACAGAGGAAAAAGAAGAGCGATCCCTGCGCCGATCCCCTCACTCAATTTGATATGAATCAATGCGCCGGTAAGGCATTTCGGGCCGCGGACGCCACCATGAACCAAGTCTATCGTAAACTTGTCTCAATGCTCGATGAAGAAGAGAAGCCGCAACTCAAGGAAGCACAGACAGCCTGGCTCAAGTACCGAGATACCAACTGCGAGTTCGTCGCCGATCAGTACAAGGGCGGCTCAATTCGTCCTCTGATTCACGCCTCCTGCCTCGGCGATATGACTAAAAGGCGCACCACCGAACTCAAAACACAGATCAAGGATAGAAATCTTTAGACCCACATATGCTGCAAAACAAATTCGGAATCATCTTCGGGGTTGCCAACAAACGCTCCATCGCCTGGGCCACGGCGCAGTCCCTGCACCAAGCAGGCGCGCGGCTGGCCTTCACTTATCAGGGCGACCGGCTCAGGGAAAATGTTGAAGAGCTGACGAGCGAAGCGATGCCTGGCTCGCTGCTGCTGCCCTGTGACGTTACGAAGCAGGAAGAAGTTGATGCAACGTTCAAACGGGTCGGCGAGGAATTTGGCCGTCTCGATTTTCTGATTCATAGCATCGCGTATGCGCCCCGCGAGGCGCTGGGCGGTGAATACCTCGACACCAGCCGCGAAGCATTTCTTACCGCGCTTGAGATCAGTGCATATTCATTGGTTCAACTTGCGCGCGCGGCGACGCCATTGATGACTGAAGGCGGCAGCATTGTTTGCATGACTTACTATGGCGCGGAAAAAGTTGTCGCTGGTTACAACGTCATGGGCGTGGCGAAGGCGGCGCTGGAAGCAAGCACGCGTTATCTGGCGAACGATCTCGGTCCGCGCAACATTCGCGTTAACGCCATCAGCGCCGGGCCAATTCAGACACTCTCGGCGCGCGGTGTCGCGGATTTCGGTTCAATGTTAAAGCACGCTGCCGAGCGCGCTCCGCTGCGTCGCAACGTCGAAGCTCGCGAGGTCGGCAACACCGCTCTCTTCCTCTGCAGCTCGATGGCGTCGGCAATCACCGGCGAAGTTATCTACGTAGACTGCGGCTACAACATCATGGGGATATGAAGAGCGATGGCCGATAAACCAGAGCCTGACGAACACAAGCCTGGCACGACTCAGGACGAGCAACTTCTCGAGAGCCCCGGGCCGGCGGAGTTTACGCACACCGACACCTGGCGTGTTTTTCGCATTATGGGCGAGTTCGTCGAAGGATTCGACGAGCTTGCAACTCTAACTCGGGGAGTCTCGATTTTTGGTTCGGCCCGTACCCGTACTGACGATCCCGACTACCAGGCCGCACAGGAAACAGCCGCACTACTCGCACGTGCGGGATTCGCAGTGATCACCGGCGGCGGCCCGGGCATCATGGAAGCCGCCAACCGCGGCGCGTTTGAGGCGGGCGGGCTCTCGATTGGCTGCAATATCGAGCTGCCGTTTGAACAAAACTCAAATCCCTACCTGACCAAGGACTTAAAGTTCAAGTACTTTTTCGTTCGTAAGATGATGTTCGTCAAATACAGCCTGGGCTTCATCATCTTTCCCGGCGGCTTTGGCACACTCGACGAACTCTTTGAAGCTCTCACGTTAATTCAGACGAAGAAGATTCGTAACTTTCCGGTCGTGCTGTTCGGATCTGCTTACTGGGGTGGATTGCTAGACTGGATTCGCGAGTTCGCGTTGAAACAAGGCAAGATTACCGAAGCGGATCTCAAACTCTTACACCTCACGGATTCCCCCGCGGAAGTGGTTCAAATCATCGTTAATAGCCAAGAGTCCTTGCGTCTGGATAATGCGCTGATTTCCGAGATTGCTGATCCATATCCCAGCGCCGCAAAGCGCTAGGACCTGGTTGCTTCAAACTCAGCCGTCTACACTCGTCTTGAGCCATTCGAGGTAAGGGCTTGAGCCGGCGGTTAGCGGAAAAGCCACAATCTCCGGCGTCTCATAGCTGTGAAGCGCGCGCACTTCCGTTTCCAATTCTGCGAACTTCGCTCCAGTCGTCTTCGCGATTAATAGGACTTCACGTTGCCGCTCGACCTTGCCTTGCCAACGATAGACCGATTCCATCTCCGGCAGGATTTGCACGCAGGCCGCAAGGCGCCCGTCCACCAGCATCTCAGCCAACCGCGACGCCTCTTCAAAGTTGGCGGCTGTCATGAAAACTACGATTGCGTCTGTCGCTTCGATCATCGGAAATATTGATTAAACGCCAAGACACCAGGAGCGCCAACTGAGCAGAAGTCTTAACCTGACTCGGCTATCGCAATGACAGACGACGTTCCTGCTGTGTATTGTTTGTTGCTTAGCGTGCCTGGCGTCTTGAGGTTACGTCTTCAGTCTTCCTCTTCGTCGTCTTCGAGTACGCCACCGGTCAGCGGCGAAGTATCGTCGCCAAAGAAGGAAGCGTAAATATCTTTCGCGCGATCGAGGTCGCGCTGATCCACGAGCACGGCTGCGCCGGGCGCGGTGGCCGAGAACAATGGCGAGAACGCGTCGTTGCCTCCGGACTGAATCACGGAACGAATGCCATTCTGCTGCAAGATGTCGTTGACCATCTCGGCTTCCGCGGGTGAAGACAATGTGTGCAACGGAACAAAGCGTGCTTCGCTGTCGTCGCTCGCGCCCATCTCCGGCGTCAGTCGGTTGACCAACTCTGAGCCGTCGTCAGCACATCGGGTGATGCCGGCTTCGTATTCGGATTCGCAAACAGGACAGAACATA
>JBGQJH010000381.1:0-3279 GCA_041498935.1 Pyrinomonadaceae bacterium
ACCGCTCATTGCTGCTGTCCAGTCGCGCTTCGCGGTAGTCTCCGTTGGTCAAACTTCAATCTTTGGGCATCCGAGCAAAGAAGTGGTCGAAAGATGGAAAACCAGCGGCGCCCAGGTTCTAACAACCGGGCAGAGTGGAACGATCACGGTGACAACTGACGGACGGAATCTAAACCTGGAAACGTATGTTAAGGAGAGATAGTTTCTGCCGGTTATCAGCGGTCGCTGCTAGCGTATTGGCACAGTGAAGCGGACGCTGCGGTTAGATTAAGGTGTCGTCGGGAGTGTATAGATCGATTTTCGCGCTGCCGGGTTTGTAAGTATGCAGCACGCCGAGTGGGGGAGCGTAGACGTGAATGGTGACGAGATCCTGTTCGCTGACGTCGGGGTTACCAAGCTGGTGAATGTCGGGAACATCGGCACCAGTAACCGATCCGGGCGAATACTCGCGCGCACTTTTGTACCCCAAACCCGCCAGCGCGTCATAGGTAAAGGTTGTTTCCCACAACATACCGCGATAAATCTTAACGCCGCCGTGGGAACCATTGTGATCATGAATCGGAGTTCGTTGGCCGGGGCGCCAACACAGCACCAGCATCTCGGCAAACTCGTTGCGACAGACGCGATGTCGCCAGTAGTTGCCTTCTTTGAAACCAAGGTATGGCTGCAACTCTTCCGCGGAGATCTCCGCCGTTTCCAACCATTCGCAAATCTGGCCGAGGCTGGGCGCGCTGCTTAGTGATTCAAGCGCTTGCACCAGTGACTGGAGTGAAAACGCATCCGCCTTTATTTCGTCAGGGAAACTGCCTGTTGTTTCGACGTGTGTGGACAAGTTGTGCCCGTCTCCTCGGGTGATTTGCGCGACAACGAGAAATCGGTCGCGATGTGGTTATATTCTCTCGCCCAGATTCAGTCAAGACGTTTCGAGTTTTTAGAGAATAATGTTGAACACGAAGCTTCATCGGGAAATAGAAATGCTACGACGGCTTGCGCCATCACCGGCTATCACGATGCGCCAAAGATTCGCGGGCAGGGGATATTGACCAAGCCGTTCGGCCCATTCGATTACAACTACCGCGCGCTCATCGGTAAGCAGTTCTTCCAAATCAACAGCATGAGCGGCAGCCGCCCCTTCGTCCAGGCGATAAAGGTCGATGTGGAAAAATGGGAGTCGGCCAGCATAGGGATTTACTAAAGTAAACGAAGGGCTGGTTACTTCTTCCGGATCGATCTCGAGAGCTGCCGCAATTCCTTTTACAAAAACAGTCTTGCCGGCGCCGAGTGGGCCATCGAGCAAAATGATCTCGCCGCCGCTGAGCTGCGCGCCGATTTGCTTGCCGAGGTTGAAGGTTGCTCCAGCGTTATGAGTTTGCCAGACGCCGGTTGAGATGTGTTGCTGCGTGGAAGTGGTCACGTTTTCGTGTTTGATTCTTAAGGCGTTACGCAAGTCATTAGCGGCAGCGAAATAAACATTCAGCGAAGGAAACACGAATACAGAACCGGGAGCTGTAGCGACCGGGTCTGCTACGAAATGAACAAGCTAACGAGATTCGCGCATTCAATACCGAAGTGTATGGTAGCCTCCACCCGGTCGCTACTGCTCCTACGGCGTCTCGCCTTTTGGGTCGAGGTAGCGGATGGCCTCGCTGAGGTGTTCACGAATATCCGAAGCGACCATAGTGCGCATACCAAAATTCCGGGCCGCGAGATCACCTGCCAGGCCACCTACATAAAGGGCGGCAATCGTCGCGGTGAGCGCATTGGCGTCTTCTTTCAAGCTCGCGCCGGCCCCAGTCGGAACTTGGGCGATGAATCCGGCGATGATGCCCGTCAGTGTGTCTCCCGCTCCGGCGGTGCCAAGTCCGGGATTCCCGGTTGGATTGATAAAGACCTGGCCATCAGGCGCTGCTATCAACGAGCGTGCGCCTTTAAGAACGAGAATCAATTTATGTTTAGTGGCAAAGTCTCGCGCCACCGCAACGCGATCGTCTAAGGCTTCCTTGTCAGTTATCCCCAGCAACCGCAGCATCTCTCCCGGATGAGGTGTCAGGATCAGCGGCGCATCGTCTGATCCCTGCAAGTCCGCAGGCCAGCCGTTGGACGCATAGCTCGCGAGGCAATTCAACGCGTCGGCATCGATCACTACCGGAGTCTGGCGTTGCTTCACGATTGAGTAAACAAAACGACGCGTGCGCTCGTCCGCAGCTGACAGTCCAGGGCCAATGGCGACGACGTTGGCTTTTGACATTAACTGCATTACGTGATCGACCGCTTGATCGCTAACCGCGCCGCGATCAGTTTCGGCAAGCGCAGTCGTCATCACTTCAGGCATCACGCTGGCAGCGACCGCGGCTTGTGCCGAAGCCGGCGTGGCGATAGTCACTAAACCTGCACCCGCTCGCATCGCTGCACTGCCACAAAGGACGGCCGCGCCGGTATAACCACGCGAGCCAGCAATCACCAGCGCGTGTCCGTGCGTATTCTTGAACGAGTCGGGTGTGTAGCGCGTACTGATGAGCCACTCGCGTACGTCGTTTTCCTCGGTGACGAAGAGCTTCGGTTTCGCTGCGTCGATTAGTGCGGCTGGCGAACCGATGTTTGCGATTATTAGTTTTCCATTCAGATGCGAGGCAGGAGGCACAACGTTAGCAGGCTTGGGCGCGGTGAAAGTGATCGTCAAATCAGCCCGTACGGCTTCTCCGATGGGGTTCGCCAAATCGGCATCGAGGCCGGAGGGGATGTCAATGGAAACAATCAACGGCCGCCGAGTCGATGATCTCTCCACCCCACGCGGGCTGCCCGGGTGGGGACCCCGGTCTCGGGCCCGCCGCGTCATGTTCAGGTGCTGCACGACCTGGAGGAAAATTCCTTCGAGCGGGCGGCTCAGGCCGGTACCAAAAAGCGCGTCAACGATAACGTCAAAAGTGCGGCGCGGTTGCGCGAGATGTTCCCATGACGTTACGCTATTGCATTCGACAAAACTCAAAGCCGCCGGACGATTCACCGGAGCGCTTGATCCAGCTTCAAAGCTCGCCAGCCGGCGCACGGTTTCGAAGTTGGTGCGCGCATCGCCTTTGGAATCTTCGACGCTTCCAAACAGCACCACGTCAGCATGGACTCCCGCGCGACTAAGCGCGCGCGCAAGCGCAGCGCCATCACCGCCATTGTTTCCGGGTCCGCAGAGTATTTGAGTTTTTTTGCCCGCCAGATCGCCCGCGAAATGGGCGGCGATTGCCTGAAAACAAGCTTCGGCCGCGGCCTGCATCAGAAGGAGCGATG
>JBGQJH010000382.1:0-3273 GCA_041498935.1 Pyrinomonadaceae bacterium
CCTGCGCGCAAATGGCGTCAACACGGCCGTCGCGATCTTCGACAGCCAGGGGCGTTCTCTGGTGCCGCTGGTGGTTGAGTTTCCGATTGAGAAGCGCGGCGTGTTTCGCGAGATGGCTTATTACACTTCCGCGCATCCCGCCTTGCTCTCGCCCGACTTGTCACGATCCGGGCGGGCATATATACACAGAATGATCGATCTGGCGGCGAAGCGTTTGCGCGAGAAAGGGACTGTTATCTCGCCGCCGATCATCGATGTGGCCGAGCGTCTTTGTTTGGTAGAACACGTGGACCACGATCGCTTTCGGCAGGAAAATCGCCTGGCGCTGTTTGACGAGATTTTTTCTCTTTTCGCCTTGAACGAGCCCGATACTTATCGTTACTCAGTAAGCTCGGCAGGCGCTGGCGGAATGGTGCAGATGATTCCGTGGGCTTACAACCTTGTGAGGCAGCGCCACTCTGGCGTGGGCCTGACACCAGACTTCGTTGTTGGTATGCGTAATCACACGAACGCGCTTCAGGCAATGCTGCTCTACATGCAGGACACCTGGAACGACCTCGCGGCAAATGAAGACGTGCAGTATGCACTCAGCGCAAAGCTGGCTACGCAAACGGAATTGCTCGCTGCCGGTTACAATTCAAACGCGGCGCGCTTACCGCTCTATATCAAACGCGGCGGCGCTTCATGGCGCACGCTGATTCCACGCGAGACGCAAATTTATCTGCAAATATATAAAACGCTGGACGCTATTGTTCCGCAGAAGCCGCAACCAGGCGCTACCGCACCGGCAGCAAGTCAAAAACCTATGCGTGCCGCTGCCGCTTCCAAATCGTTCTAGCTCGCGCTATCTGATCTAATTAGTTGTCTCCCTGTTTTTGTAACGCAAACTGTGCGGGGTCTCCAGCCGGGCAGCCCGGCTGGGGTGCTTGATAGTTTGCGCGAGGTAGCCCACGCTCAATTGAGTGGCAACGATCCGTTTCGCAAACTAACCGGGGTCCCCGCGCGGGCAGCCCGCGTGGCGTGGTAGCAGTTTGCGTTACCACTTCGCTGCCTGCTGAAAGGTCTGCATGAAAAATAAGATCACCCTACATATCACGCGACTTCGCATCCTCGTCTTCTGTGTCTCGCTGCTATCAGTGGCTTGCTTGGGCATTGTCGGATCGGTTAAGGCTGAACTGATGATGCAGGCCGCGCAGCGAACATCCCCAAACAATCAAACCGCCACAGGCCCGCAAACCGCGGCGGGGGAAAAGGGGGAAAAGACGGTGGAACAGGTGCAGAAGAACATTCAAGTACTTAACGGCTTGCCGCAGTCGCAACTGCTGGCGGTGATGAATTACATGGGCTCTTCGTTGGGAGCTAAATGCACTTATTGTCATGTAAGGAAGGATGACAAGTGGGACTTTGTTTCGGACGAGAAGCCGGAAAAGAGAACAGCGCGCGAAATGATCAAGATGGTGCAGGGCATCAATAAAGGAAACTTTAAGGGCAACCCGGCGGTCGGTTGTTTTACCTGTCATCGCGGCAATAACGAACCGGTTCGCGTTCCGCAGTTGCCGATTGCCGTACCCACACCCGTCGCTGCGAGTGCCGAAGGGGCGCCGAAAGAAACGCCGCCCACCGCCGATCAGATTTTAGCCAGGTACACGGAAGCGCTCGGCGGCAGCGCGGTAATTGACAAACTCAAAACGCGATCGATGAAGGGTACGTGGCTTACGTCAGATGGAATCACGCTCGGTTATGAAGTCTACCAAACTGCGCCGGATAAACTCTTCACCATTCTCAACACTCCCAAGCAAGGTGTTTTTGAACGAGCGTTTAACGGCCAGACAGCCTGGGAAAAAAGCAATCGTGGCGTTCGTGACCTGGAAGGCACCCAACTCTTCTACCTCAAGCGCTACCCGGATCTTTTCAAAGATATCAAGCTGCAAGGGCAGTTCACTCGCATTAGCTTTGGTGGAAAAGACAAGATCGATGGGAAAGACGTTTACGTCTTGAGAGGCTTCGGAGTTGACGGTAAGGGTGAGCGACTCTATTTCGATGTGCAGACTGGGTTGCTGCTGCGTCGCATCACTTCAACAACGACGATAGTTGGACTCATTCCCGAACAGGTTGACTACGAGGACTATCGCGACGTTGATGGCCTCAAGCTGCCATTCACAATTCGCATCACGGCCATCGATTCGTTCTGGAGTTCAACGCGCAAGTTCACCGAGATCAAACTCAACGTGCCGGTGGACGAAACGAAATTCAACAAGCCGCCGGCGCCAGCGCCGTCGCCCGCCGCCACCCCGTAGTGTCTTCGCGGCTTGGCCGCCGCACAGTGCGGAAAGGCTTCGCCTTTCCGCCGCTTTCCCTTTATTCTTTTGAGGCTCCGCCTCAACTGGGAGAAGGAAAGTTTTTGCCGCACCAGAGTTTTTGCATCTCTGAGGTTGGGTCTGAAGATTTATTCCCGTAGCCTTTCGGCGCCGTCCCCTTTATCCTCACTCGCACCTCATGCAGGTCATCTCCAGAGACTCGCCCTGTTACTTTATGACATCGGTCGCCAAAGACCGTCTGCCGGTATTTCGAACCGACGAGATAAAGAGAATTGCCTGCAAGGCGCTTGATGAGGCCCGTAAGTCAGGAGAGTTTGCTTTGTAAGCGTATGTGATCATGTCAGATCATCTTTGTGCGATTACTGATTCGGCCCGGTCTTCTGCAGACACGCTTCGCTTCATTAATGGAGTCATAAGCCATCGTGTCATTGCTCACCTGAAGGAGCGGGGCTACGAAAGTTCATTGCTGAAGTTGCGCCAGGAAACCAAGCCCAGGCATTACCGTCATTCGCTCTGGGATCACCATCCAAATGTACGCCTCTTGCTCACTGAAAAGATGCTGTTAGAGCGAGTACGTTACCTACACGAGAATCCGGTTCGAGGTGGATTTGTTGAACGCGCAGCGGATTATCGCTATTCGAGTGTGCGTTGTTGGAATGGAAGGCCGCTGAAGGACGAGCCGCTGCTAATGGATCTCGGTCGGATCAAGTGGCGAAGTGCTTAGCTTGGAGGCATAGCCTCCAGTCAACTTTAGAGATTCGACGGTAAGGCGGAGCCTTACCGCACTGTGCGGCGGCCAAGCCGCAAACGAATTGACTTTAGTGCCGGAAAAATCTTTCTAAGACGTTATTCCTCTTGCTTCCGCGCGGCGTGAGTCTCACCGTATTTCCCGAAACCTCCCTTTGTTTACTACCGATCCCGTCTGCCGGGTGAATTGGAATGGTGCTTGCCAAAA
>JBGQJH010000383.1:0-3252 GCA_041498935.1 Pyrinomonadaceae bacterium
CGCCGGCCATGGAGTAGACGTTGATGTAGCCCATTTGCTGGAGGACGTCGGCGGCGAGGGCGGAGCGGAAGCCGCCGCCACAGTAGAGAATCAACTGGGTCGACTTATCAGGCGCCTCGGCTTCAATGTCGCGTTCGATGATCCCTTTGCCGAGGTGTTCGGCGCCGGCGGCGTGAGCGGCTTGCCACTCGTTATCTTCGCGGACGTCAATCAATCGGACACCGTTGTTCGCGTTCATTCGTTCTCTTGTTTCCGCGACTGTTACTTCGCGGATGCGGGTCTTGGCGTCGTTGACGAGTTTCAAGAATCCTTCAGAGTGTTTCATATCGTTGCCTCGTGAATCGTAGTTCCAGTTGGCTTCTGAGGCCCAGTAGGGCCGCGATGTTTTATCGTTTGAAATTCACAGGCATTCAAAATCAGAACCGGGAGCGGTAGCGACCGGATCCAAGCACTCAACTTTATCCTACAGCGCTTTCTGCCGGTGAAATTGTCGATTGCAGCTTGAATATAGGATCCGGTCGCTACCGCTCCCGGTTCTGATTCGAGTGTCTCCTTTAAGATTCTCGAGCTCTCACAGTCTTTCTCAGAGTGACACCACCCTCCAATCGGTAGTGGCCAAATTAAGACATCACCCCGAAGGCCTCAATTGGATGAAATTGCGACGAATGATTATAATGCCCCTCTTTCAGGAAAGCATTTAAAATGGCATGAGATGACAATGGTTTTGAGGAAACGCTCGCTTTGGTTCCTCATAACTCAGCACTCAGTACTCATCACTGTCTCTAGAGAGGAACCCGAACACATTGGCTAACGAACAGTTTGACGTAACAATTATTGGTAGCGGCCCCGGCGGCTACGTGGCCGCGATCCGCGCGGGCCAACTGGGCCTGAAGACTGCGATGATTGAAAAAGACACGCGTCTGGGCGGGACCTGTACGCTGCGTGGTTGCATTCCGACTAAGCAGATGCTGATGTCGGCTCACGTTTACGAGCAGATGCAACATGCGGCAGATTTCGGCGTGCAGGCTTCAGGAATTCAGTTGGCTTTCGCCGACGTGCAAAAACGCAAAGACAAAGTGGTGCTGAAGAATACCAAGGGCATCGAATACCTGATGAAGAAAAACAAGGTGACGGTATTCAAAGGCACAGGAAAACTCGCGCTGCCGGGAAAGGTGGAAGTAACCGGCGCTGATGGCAAGAAGCAAACTATCGAAACGAAGAACATTATCATCGCGACGGGCTCGGTGGTTCGCCCCATACCGGGTTTTGAAACCGACGGCGTGCACGTCGTAAACAGCGATCACATTCTGGAGTTGAAGGACGTTCCGAAGTCGCTGATTGTGATGGGTGCGGGCGCGGTCGGTGTCGAGTTTGCTTCCGTCTACTCACGCTTCGGGGCTGAGACGACCCTCGTTGAGTTGTTGCCCAGGCTGGTGCCGCTGGAAGACGAAGAGGTTTCCAGGGAACTCGAAAAGAGTTTCCGCAAACGCGGTATCAAGTCGCAAGTCGATACCAAGCTGGAAAAATTAGAGAAAACTAAAACGGGCGTGCGCGTTACCGGCAAGACTGCGAAAGGCGATGCAGTCAGTATTGAAGCGGAGATGTTGCTGGTTGCAGTGGGCCGCATGCCTTTCACCGAAGGGCTCGGGCTCGAAGGCACGAAGATAAAGCTTGAAAAGGGATTTGTTCAGGTTGATGAGTTTCAGCAAACTGCGGAGAAGGGTGTATACGCCATCGGCGATGTGGTGCCAACGCCGCTGCTCGCGCATCTCGCTTCGAAGGAAGGCATCGTCGCCGTGGAGCACCTCGCCGGGCAAAAAGATGTGCGCCCAATCAATCTTCGCTTAGTGCCAAACTGCACTTACTGCGATCCGGAAGTTGCGTCAGTGGGGCTGACGGAAGCAAAGGCGCGGGAGCAGGGCTACGATGTGAAGATTGGGAAGTTTCCTTTCTCCGCTTCGGGCAAGGCGCGAATTCTCGGTGAAGAGGAAGGCTTCGTGAAGATCGTCGGCGAAGGCAAGTATGACGAAATACTCGGCGTGCACATCATTGGTCCGCATGCGACGGAGTTGATTGCCGAGGCATGCGTCGCGATGCAACTGGAATCGACCGCCGAAGAACTGGGCCGCACGATGCACGCGCACCCGACCGTTGCGGAGGCGGTAATGGAAGCTGCGGAGGGCGTGCACGGGTTGGCGGTGCATATTTAGTTTTTCGATTCAGCGTGGAATTTTTATGGAGTTGATTAAACCGCAAAGAACGCGAAGTAATACGCAAAGTTACGCAAAGGTTTCTCTGCGCGCCTTTGCGGAATCTCTTTGCGCACTTTGCGGTTAAAGAACCTATGGAAAAGACATCTGAGGAAAGGCCAGGAGCGTCGAGGGATTCGCGTCGCCGGCGTGGTCCGCGCCGTCCGCGTTTCGAGATGCGCGTCAGCACGAAGTATGCGCCGCGCAAACCAAGCGAAGGCAAGCCGCTGACCTGCACCACCGAGACAACTCTCAAGCCTGAGCAGCTGCTCGAGCTTTATCGCTATCTGAAGTTGACGCGGATGGTCGAAGAGCGGTTGGTAAATCTATACCGCCAGACAAAAATTGTTGGCGGTGTTTTCCGTTCGCTGGGCCAGGAGGCGACCGCGGTCGGCAGCGCCTATGCCCTGGAGCCGCAGGATTTTGTTACGCCGCTGATTCGCGATCTTGGCGCAGTACTGGTGAAGGGAATTCGCCCGCGCGATATCTTTGCGCAGTATATGGCGAAGGCGTGGGGGCCATCAGGCGGGCGCGATCTTAATATTCACTTCGGCAACATGGAGAAAGGCTTCATCGGTCCCATCTCGCATCTCGGCGACATGATTCCCGTGATGACCGGCGTGTTGCTCGCCGCGCGCCTGCAAGAGAAGCCGGTCGTCGCGATTGCTTATATCGGTGACGGCGGTATGAGTACCGGCGCGTTTCATGAAGGACTAAACTTCGCCGCCGTCCAGAAGCTCCCGTTGATTGTCATCGCGGAATATAACCATTACGCCTACTCGACTCCGACGAATTTGCAGACGGCCGTAAAGGACCTGGCCGAGAAGGCCGCCGGCTATAACATCCCCGCTTCAATTGTGGACGGCAACGATGTGGTAGCGTGTTATGAGGTAACAAGGCGCGCGGCGGATTATGCGCGCAACGGCGGAGGCGCTGTCCTGATTGAAGCTAAAACTTACCGGCGCAAAGGCCACGCGGAGCACGACGATCAACGGTACGTGCC
>JBGQJH010000384.1:0-3224 GCA_041498935.1 Pyrinomonadaceae bacterium
CAAAAAAGGCGGAGGCAGGCAACCCTCGCAATTGCCTGCCTCCATCTCAACTTGGCTCACCTTATTTGTAAGGGGGGCAAGTGAGGGGCGGAGTATATGCCCGCTGGTGCTCTTTGGCAATAGCCCGGTTTGTCGTGAAATAGACCATCAATTTTTCAGTGTTTTCGCAAGCCGAAACCGAGGCCCAACCCTCCGCCACTGCGTTTCATCTCCAAACTGGTTATAATAGTCAACGAGCAGCCAGAACTGAGTAATCAATTAGTTATGTCGCGAAAACACCGGAGTTAAGCAATGCCTAAAATTAGTGATATCGAAGAAACGCCTAATCCAAACGCGGTTAAATTTATTTTGAGAGAAGCGGTCAGCAACGGTACGACCCATCAATATGGTTCCGCCGAACAGGCGGAAAACGACCCGCTTGCCAAATCATTATTCGGGGTGGGCCATGTCGTCTCCGTGTTCTATATGGACCGCATGATCACAATCGAGAAAGACGACGAGGGCGACTGGGACGACTTGCTCCCCACGCTCGCGGTGCCTATCCGCGCTGCCGAGGCCGTTAATTCCCCGGCGGCGGCGTCAGCAGCGGCGGTTGGCGGCGCGATAGCGGCGGTTACCAGCGACGACCCGCGGCTGCTGAAGATCAACGACATACTGGATGAAAAAGTGCGGCCGGCGCTGATGGGCGACGGTGGTTATCTTGAAGTTCTGGGACTCAAGGACCATACCCTGAGCATCCGCTATCAGGGAGCCTGCGGCAGTTGCCCGAGCTCGCTTACCGGCACGCTGATGGCAATCGAGGGCATGCTCAAACAGGAAATCGATCCAGAGTTGGAAGTAGTCGCTGTATGAAGTTCAGAGTTCAAACTTTAGTTTGCCGTCCTTGCGCAACGCAATCTAAAGATTGGACTCTAAACTTTTCTGGAACTAAGACTCGTAAGCCGCGTTAATCCCTTCGGCTACATCTGTCTAACAATCCATTCCGCAGGAGAACTGATATGGGGCCCCGCGCTTGGTCTACTCGTTTGCCTTCCCTTTTGGCCGCGCTCGTTCTGTTGTCGCTGATGCCTGCTGTTAAGGCTCAGGACACTTCCGAGAAGACAGTATCTCAACCACAGCCCCCTGCGGCGCCCGTCAAGGTCACAGCTAAGAACAAGGCAAACTCCGCAGCAACAAAAGCCAGGATCGACCAGCAGAAAGCGTTGGCTCTTTCTTTGTTGGTGTCGCTGGCAAACGACGCCCGCAACTTTCCCGATCAGAAGTTGCGCGCGCGCACGCTTTCGCGGATTGCGGACGCTTTCTGGGAGCCCGATCCGGAACAGGGACGCGCACTCTTTCGCAAGGCCTGGGATGCGGCTGAAGTTGCCGATCAGGAATCCGCGCGTCGCACTGAAGAAGAACGCCAGCGCCAGCAAGCAGCCAACGGACCTGTCGCTTTAGTGTCGCCTCCCGATTTGCGGTCGGAGGTTTTGCGACTTGCCGCCAGGCGCGATCGCGCGCTCGGCGAAGAGCTTCTGGACAAACTCAAAGACGCACGCACGCGAGAAGCTACTGATGCCAGTTCGCCCACGCGCACAGATTTGGTCGACACACCGGCGGCAGTCAAACAGCGTCTGCGCCTGGCGAATCAACTGCTTGATACTGACGTGGAGCGCGCGCTTCAGTTTGCCGATCCCGCCCTCGGGACAATAACTATGGAAGGGCTTAACTTTCTTTCGCTCCTGCGCGAAAACAACCCGGCGGCAGCCGATCAGCGTTATGCCAGGATGTTGGCCGTTGCGGACTCAGATTTGAAATCCGACGCAAACACGATCTCGCTGCTCTCTGCCTACTTATTCACGCCGCATCTCTTCGTTACCTTCGAGCCCGGTGGTGGCCAGCAGTCTTCGCGAATGAACCAACCCACGCCGCCGCCGGAGGTTACCCCGGAACTCCGCGACGCATTCTTTCGTTCGGCCGCGCTGGTCCTGCTGCGCCCTTCGCCCGCGCGCGAACAGGATCGCAGCACGTCTGGCCCACAGGGGAAATACCTGGTCATCAAGCGACTGATGCCGCTGTTCGAACAGTACACAGCGAAAGAAATAGTAGACCAACTGCGGGGCGAAATGGCTGTGCTCGCACAAGGCACTAACCGGGACGTGCCCGAAGACGATGCCGATGATAGTCCGATCCAGCGCGGGATTACGCCCGATCGCAAAGCTGAAGATGTTGAAAAGTCGCTGCTTGATCGGATTGACCGCGCCAAGACCTCCGATGAACGCGACGCAATTTATTTGCAACTGGCTATCAGAACCGCGCAGAAGGGCGACATGCGCTCCCGCGATTTCACGGAAAAAATTGAAGAGAGTGAGCTGCGCAAGAAAGCCAAACCCTATGTGGACATGACGCTGGCAATGGGTGCGGTGGAGAAAAAAGATGCTGAGAAAGCTCTGACAATAGCCGGCAAAGGCGAGCTTACGCACATTGAGCGAGTTTGGCTATTGACCCAAACAGCTAAGGCCTTGCCGCCCGCGGATCGCGATAAGGCCCTGGGGATCATCGCCGAAGCTGCCGTCGAGGCGCGCCGCATTGATGCTTCCGATCCCGACCGGCCGCGTGCGCTGGTCGCAGTCGCCAACGCTTTCCTGGCGACGGACCGCGCCCGTGCCTGGGAGACGATGCTCGAAGTTGCCAAAGCTTCAAACTCTGTTGAAGGGTTCAATGGCGAAGACGGCAGACTGCTGGTTCGACTGGAAACCAAATTCATGACTTCGTTGCGCAGTAGCACAGTTGACGACTTTAACTTGCCGGGCGTGTTCCGAACGTTGGCGCTCGAGAATGCGACTCAGGCAATCGAACTGGCGCGCAGCTTCGAAGGTGAGGCCCCGCGCGCCACCGCGCTCATTGCCGTCGCCCGCGCGTTGCTGAGTGAAAAGCCGAAGTGAGTGGCTCGCAGTTTTGGAAGAGCGGGGGCAAGCCCACCTTCCCAACCCTGAGCTGATCACAATTGTGTCCGGAGGCCTGTCGGAAAGGCTTTCAAGGTGAGATTAATTGGGCGAGTAAAGCAGTCTCCGGGTTAGGAAGGCGGGCTTGCCCCCGCTCTTTGGAAACCTTGCTTGCCACTACCGGGTCAGGAGTAAATATTCATCGGCCTCGTCAACAACGCAACCGGATCATCCACATTCAAAGCTTCGCGTACATAGAATGGCTCGCCGGCGTTGACGCCGATAAGCGAACCAAAGTAG
>JBGQJH010000385.1:0-3218 GCA_041498935.1 Pyrinomonadaceae bacterium
CACTTCATCAATTGTTTCTACTAAATTGATGCAGAGCGCATTGCGAACTTCCTCAGGAACCTCCGGCAGGTCCTTCTCATTGTCCTTGGGCATAATGATCGTGTCGATTCCGAAACGATGGGCGGCAAGCAACTTCTCTTTCACGCCGCCAATCGGCAGCACGCGCCCGCGCAACGTGATCTCCCCTGTCATTGCCACGTTCTTGCGAACAGGGGCGCGAGTAAGAGCCGAGGCCATCGCTGTGGCCATGGTAATGCCGGCCGAGGGCCCATCCTTGGGAATCGCGCCTTCGGGAATGTGAATATGAAGGTCGCGCTTGCGTATGATGTCGACACTCATCCCCAGTCGCTCGGCGCGCGCTTTTATGCAAGTCAACGCCGCTTGCGCTGATTCCTGCATCACGTCACCCAGCTTGCCGGTGAGCATGACACCGCCGCGCCCCTTGGTAAGGGTGGCTTCGATCTGCAAAACCTCGCCGCCGACTTCAGTCCAGGCCAATCCCGTCGCCAGTCCCACTTCGCTTTCCGCCGCCACGCCTTGCTGGCGAAACTTGATAGGCCCAAGCATTTCGCGCACGCGCTCAGCATCGATGACGTCTTTGAAGTCTTCCGCGACGTTTGCTGAAACGAAACGACGGGCGAGTTTGCGACAACACGATCCGATCTCGCGTTCGAGATTGCGAACGCCGGCTTCTCGCGTGAAGTGGCGAATGATCTCGAGCAAGCCCTCATCGGTGAAATCAAGTTGCTCAGGCTTCAAGCCGTTGGCTTCAGCTTGCTTCGGCACCAAATGGCGCTTGGCGATCTCCAGCTTCTCGCGCTCGGTGTAACCGGAAAGACGCAAAATTTCCAGACGGTCTTGCAGCGCCGGCGGAATTGTATGCAGCACGTTAGACGTGGCTATGAAGAAAACTTTCGATAGATCGTATTCGACGTCGAGATAGTGGTCCTGGAAAGTGTGATTCTGTTCGGGGTCGAGAACTTCCAGCAGCGCCGAACTCGGGTCTCCGCGAAAGTCAGCGCCAAGCTTGTCCACTTCGTCGAGCAACAGCACGGGATTAACAGTTCCCGCCTTTTTCATCATCTGAATTATCTGGCCGGGCAGCGCTCCGATGTAGGTGCGACGATGCCCGCGAATCTCAGCCTCATCGCGAACACCGCCGAGCGATAGGCGCACAAACTTGCGACCGGTAGCCCGCGCGATCGACTTACCCAGGCTCGTCTTACCCACTCCCGGCGGGCCAACAAAACAGAGAATTGAACCCTTGGGATTCTTGACCAGTTGCCGGACGGCCAAATACTCGAGAATGCGTTCCTTGATCTTCTCCATGCCGAAGTGGTCCTCGTTAAGCACCTCTTCAGCCTTAGTCAGATCTTTAATTTCCTTGCTCTTCTGTTTCCAGGGCACGCTGACCAGCCAGTCGATGTAAGTGCGTGACACGGTTCCTTCGGCGGACATCGGCGGCATGGCCTCGAGACGATGCAATTCCTGCATCGCTTTCGTTTTGGCCTCTTCGGTCATGCCAACTTCTTCGATCTTCTTCTTCAGGTCCTCGAGTTCGGCTTTTTCGTCCTTGCGACCAAGCTCTTTGTGAATCGCCTTGATCTGCTCGTTGAGGTAATACTCCTTTTGGGCCTTCTCCATCTGGCGCTTCACGCGCGTCTGAATTGAGCGATCGAGTTGGCGCTTTTCAATTTCAAGTTCCAACAACTCAATCAAGCGCTGCAGTCGCGCTTGCGAAGAAAACAATTCGAGCAGTCCCTGTTTATCCTCGACCGAGATGCGCAACTGGGATGCAAGCGCATCGGCGAGGTGCGAAGGATTCTGATTCCTGAGCGCCGTCTGTAAGGCATCAGTCTGACTTTCCGGCGCCAGGCGCAGGTGTTGCTCTACGAGCTGCCCGATCTTTTGCACCAGCGCATCGAGGCGAGTGCCTTCTTCATTAACAACCGGCGCGCGTTTTACGAGAGCCATAAAGGCGCCGTCGGTATTTTCAACGCGCACAGTGGTAGCGCGTTCGCGCCCTTCCACCACCACCTTGATCTGGCCGTTGTCCTGCTTCTGCGATTGCAGGATGCGGCCAAGCGTGCCCACGCCATAGATCTGGTCGGGCGAAGGTTCGTCAATGGTGGCGTCATGCTGAGTGGCCAGGAAAATAGTGCGGTCAGCGGCAAGAGCCTGCTCGAGAGCACGCACTGACCCCTGCCGTCCTATCTTGAAAGCGACTTTTGTGAAAGGAAAAATGACGACGTCGCGGATTGGGACCATCGGGTACCAGGCCACGTCGGCAGGAGCACGATCTGAATATTCTTCCATAATTCTGACTGACTTTTAACCCGGCTGCTTGCAAGAAGGGCGAGCCGCCCAAACTGCCGTCTCGCCCCCTAATTAAGACGTCTAATTGTAGATCATTTCCCAAGTGTACGCCACTCTGGGGAAATTGTTCGACAAACTTCAGTTTGTCGTTGCGTGGCAGGGGCGAGAGTCTGAAAAAGATGACGACAAGCCGGAGTTTGTTGGGCAACACTTAAGCCGCGGCGCCGTCGACGCCGGTGAGGCCTTCGCCTGGAATGGCACGGCGACGCTCTACCATTTCGCTGGTAATCACAAACTCCTTAATGCGTTTCTGCGACGGCAGCGTGTACATCGCGTCCAAAAGCAACTCTTCAAGGATCATCATCAGCCCGCGAGCGCCGACTTTCCGTTCGACAGCCTGCTTGGCAACCGACTTTAACGAGTCTTCCGTGAATTTCAGTTTCACGTTGTCAAAGTCAAATTTCTTTTGATACTGCTTGACCAGCGCATTCTTGGGCTCGGTAAGAATCTTGATCAGCGCGCCTTCGTCGAGTTCGTGGAGCACGCCACAAACGGGCAAGCGTCCGACAAACTCCGGGATCAAGCCAAACCGAATAAGATCCTCGGGTTGCACCGCCGCGAGCGCTTCCGCATGACGATGGCGCCCGGTCTTCACTTCCGCCTGGAAGCCCAAAGACTTATTGCGCAGCCGCCGCTCGATCACTTTCTCCAGACCAACGAAGGCTCCGCCGCAAATGAAAAGAATGTTCGACGTATCGATTGGGAAGAATTCCTGGTGCGGATGTTTCCGTCCACCCTGCGGCGGAACATTCGCAATTGTTCCTTCGAGAATTTTCAACAATGCCTGCTGCACGCCCTCGCCGGAGACGTCGCGCGTAATCGAAGGATTCTCGTCTTTGCGG
>JBGQJH010000386.1:0-3213 GCA_041498935.1 Pyrinomonadaceae bacterium
CTTTTGAAAGATGGGAAGACATTGGATAGGAGATACAGAACCGGAAGCAGTAGCGACCGAATCCACGCTAACGGTAATAACCAGGGTCATCAGAACCGGGAGCGGTAGCGACCGGCCCGAGGCTCAACTTTAGGAAACCATTGTTATCAAAACGGAGTTGCTAACCACCGTGGTCCATACTAACTACGACGTTGGTTGTAGCGGCAGTCGAAATGGGCCTCATCATAATGGAGATCGCCAACCTTTTAAGAAACAGCATTTCTGCGGGAGACACTCTTATCAGGTTTGAGCAAGTTACTTCTTTGGGACTTACCATGGCGCAGATCAGTGAACACTTTACGGCGGCAGCGGAAAAAGCCGGTTGTGAGGTCATCGATAAAACAGACACTCGCGCTACTGTCCGTCAAAAGTCTTCCGGAATTACCTATAGATACTCATCGTTCGACATAGATTGAGGGTTTTTGGGTTTCTTAATTGCTGATGGCCCAGGCTGGTATCCAACCTCAACTATCACGTAGTCTCAAACCTAAACGATCACACGGCGCGTCCGTCAAGTCTTGCTCAATGCCTAAGTAGCGCTCAGTGGTTTGAATCGATCGGTGTCCCAGGGAGAGTTGCCTTATCTAAATGATACGGACAGTGTCGGCAGCCGCTTTCGCAGCAGTAGCCTCGACGAAGCAAAAAGCGCGCGGTGAAAACGATTGCGGGTCCTTCGCAATAATAGTCTTCCCCCTCCACGAGCATAGGCGGTGATGTCATAGTATCTTCGGTTGAGGTGGAAAGGTTCGCGACCGCTCTGGAAAGTTTTGCAATCGCCTGAGTCAGACAATCAGGACAGAGGCAGTCTTGGTCCGCGCCAGCAACTAGAGAGACGTGGGGCAACGCCTCGCACCAGCAGTTACCTTTTCCAGCCGTGGGCCCGCACGTGAAACTCACGCCACAGCTTGAGCAGCTTTTCTGTTTTGATTGATCGCGGAAAGGATCTGAAATGATTTGTTCGCTGGCGCTCACTATCATCCCTCAAGAAAGATTGGCAACCGAGAAGCTCGTGGGAGCCGCGTTGGGGAATTCGATCCTTCGAAATGCTTCTTGCGATCCCTCCCACGAGAAAAGCTCGGGATGAAATAGATGAGCCAAAAGCTCCGTGCCCTCCACGACTCTCGGTCCCGGGCGCGCGAAATAGGAGTTTGCGTCTACTGCGTAGACACGGCTATTGCGCACTGCGGGAAGTTCGGACCAACCCGGATTGTTGAAAAGTTGCGGCGTCTGCTCGATCACCTTATCCAGATTGAAACCGCAGGGCGTGACGATCAAAATTTCCGGCGCCCATTCCAAAACATCATTCCAGGGAATGCGAACCGAATCCGTTCCCTTGCGAGCAAGCGCATCGACGCCGCCCGCAATCTCCACCATCTCCGGCATCCAGTGGCCGCTGCAATAAACCGGGTCGAGCCACTCCATGCAGAAAACACGGGGACGATACGACAGATTGCGTGTGACGGCTGCGACCTTCTCCAATCTAGTGCGACCGGCGGCAATTAATTCTTGCGCCTCTTTCATACGGCCAGTCGCTCCGCCCAACTCGCGCAGGTTATCGAAGATTTCTTCCAGCGACTTGGGCGTCAGCCAGAGGATTTGTGGTTTTTTCGGCAGCAGTTGTAGGGCTTGAGTTACTTCATTCCCCGAAGGCGCGCAGACCTGACACAAATCCTGCGTCAGGATTATGTCGGGAGCGAGTTCCTGCAAAAGCTTTTCGTCCACCTGATAGAGACTAAGTCCATCTCGCATTCTCTGCGTGACCGCTGCATCAATCTCAGGCTGGTTCATCTTTTCGATGGGCAGAACGTTGCGAACGACTACCGGCTTGCCTTCGACTTCAGGCGGATAGTCACACTCGTGTGTGATGCCCACGAGTTGATCGCCGAGACCGAGAGCACACGCCATCTCGGTCGCGGAAGGTAGAAAGGAGACAATCCGGGCGCTTGTCATTCTTGTTTACGCTGATTGGGCGTGTCTCAGATCACGCTCGCGTAGGATCGGGAATAATTTCTCGGCTAGCGCAAAGCCACCGAACAGCACCGCCGTGTAGAGAGCATCGCCGACGAGGGTGTTCTGGAAAAATGGAATCGCAGCCACGTAACAAGCCAGCAAGCCGGCAGCTGTTTTGGGATACAGCGATTCAAAGGCCCAAACACCGAAATTTGTCACGACAAAGAACACGACTGAGCTTGCAAGTGCTGCTCCGGCAATTCGCAGCGCCGAGCGCTTTCTTTGCAGCCAGAAACCGAGACAAACCACCAGAAGGAAGCTTCCGTAGACGACTTCCAGGTGACTGTAGAAGCCCAGAACCAGATCGCTGAGAAACAGCGCGGCTAGTGGCACGATCAACGCTAACCGTTTGTCGGTGAGATATGCGCCACCAAAAAGGGCCACGGCGGTGATCGATGCGACATTAGGCGGGTGCGGAATTAAGCGCGAAGCCGCCGCCGCCAAAATCATGGCAACCAGTACGATAAATCGAGGTCTCAACATATTGGTTTCTCCTTAAATCCGGGATTCTCTTTCGCCTGCTACCTGGGAATCAGGACTTTATCACCGCGGCAGTAAATCACAAAACCAGAAGCCGTCTCTTGACACCGTTTCGCCGACTGAGAATTCTACCGGTTGAGCGAAGTTCGGCCCGTCGAAAACAAAAGTATGAAACTCTCCATTCTCTCCACAAGGATCAACGTTCGCCGGAAGTGAAGTCAGAAAGTCATGGTCGATTATTCTTCCAGCAAAGGATTGGTCCAAGGCCTTCGAATCCACGCAGGTGAGCACCGCTTTGAATCCTAATTCAATAAACTCCTTAATGAACTCAGTCGTGTCCCGCATCCACACGGGATAGATCCCGCGCAAGCCATGCCGAGCCAGAAACTGATCGCGATACGCTTTGATGTCTGCGAGAAAAAGGTCGCCAAACACGATCGAGTCTATTCCCTGATCACGGTATGCAGCGACCGCCTCGATCAGCTTCGTCTCGTACTCCTGATTGCTTGCACCTTTTGTGATTAGAACTTGATGAAGCGGTATACCGAGAGAGGCGGCTTGGCGTTCCAGCAGCACCCGCCTTACGCCGTGCATGCTAATACGATCATAGTCGCGCGTTACTGTCGTTAATAACGCGACCACGCGGTAGTCCGTCGATTTCTGAATCTCATAGAGGGCGAGGCA
>JBGQJH010000387.1:0-3188 GCA_041498935.1 Pyrinomonadaceae bacterium
ACACCAGCCCATCGATCAGGCATTGGGGATTATCAAAGACTCGCCGAAGCAAGCCGCGGCCCGGCAGTTTGTAGACTTCCTAATGAGCGACGAGGGGCAGGAGCTCCTGGCAAAGAAGGGTTACGGCAAGCCGCCCGTTCATTAGAACGGCAGCCTTGTCTTATTAGCACGCGGATTCAGCGTGACCCGGTTTCAAGTCGAGAGAACCGGAAACCGCTTAAATGGTTTCCAAACCTGGCCTCACTAAGTGCACCCCGCTGAAGCCGGGGGCTGATGAGATTGACTTGACTCATAAAACCAACTCCAGACCAGCAGACCAGGCAGATCACGAGATGCCTTCTTGGCGTGAAGTGTTTCTCTATTTCCTCCTGCTTGGTTTCGTAAACATTGGCGGACCGGTGGCCCAGATCACGATGATGTACAACCACATGGTCGAGCGCAAGCATTGGTTATCCAACGATCGCTTCGTCAAAATCATGAGCTTCTGCCACATGCTGCCCGGACCCGAAGCCTTGCAACTGGCCATCTACGTCGGCTATTTGAAACAGCGATTACTCGGCGGGATCGTTGCGGGACTTACATTTATCCTGCCCGGCGCCGTAGTCATGATCATATTGAGTTGGCTTTACGTTACCTACGGCGCTCTGCCGCAAGTGAATTCTGTTCTCTACGTGCTGAAGCCGGCGGTGCTTGGAATAATTTGCGCGGGAATTATCAAGTTGGGACGGGCCTCGATAACGAGCGTGTTTCTGGCGGTGTTGCTGGTAGGCGCTTTCGCGGGAATGTATTTCGCGAGAGTCAATTTCCTTCTGATCATGATCGCTGCCGGCCTCCTGAATTTTCTCTTCACCGAAGGCTGGCCGCGCCTGAAAGAACGGGCGGCCGCGCTGCCGGTATCGCTGCCGCTCACCCTGGGCGCGTTCATCGCTACACTTCCCTTCACTAATTCACGTTGGTTTCAAATGTCATGGCTCTTCCTCAAGACGGGCCTGTTTAGTTTTGGCGGAGCTTACGCGTCAATCATCTTCCTCGAGCGCGGCGCAGTCGCCGAGCATGGCTGGCTCACTGCCGGACAATTGCTTGATGGCGTGGCTCTCAGTGTCGCCACTCCCGGACCGTTCATGTTGTTCACCACCTTCGTTGGTTACCTCGCGGGCGGAGTTGCGGGTGCTGCTCTGGCAACACTCCTGGTTTTCCTGCCATCGTTTGTGTTCGTGCTGGCCGGCGCGCGCTACTTTGAACAAGTCCGCAGGAACCGTTTCATCCAGGCTTTTCTCGCCGGCGCGAGCGCGGCCGTCGTGGGCATCATAATTGTCGTTTCGCTCGATCTGGCTCCCGAAGCGCTTGCCGGGTTGCCCAGCATCGTTATTGCGCTCGTAGCATTTCTTCTAATTACCCTGTTGAAAGTCGATGTTGCGGTGGTTGCGGTCTGGGCACTTGCTACCGGAATCCTCTATGCGGCAGCGCGCGGTGTCTCTTAACGCGCCACACTGGAGACACGCTTAAATCGGCAACCTTTAGGCGAACGCCTTAAGGCGTGTTATCTTCCACGCTGTCTTACAAACCTGATGTGCGGGCTTCTGGCTATGTACGCCAACGCACACAACTGGTATGCTGCTCCCGAAGAAATTCATCCCGACGTTGCTGGGAACGACTTACCCCCGTTTCCTTCCATCCGTTGCTTCAACTACGACCGCGCCAAGGGTTATCTAAGGTTTCGCTCTAACTTTTGCTGTGACCCAGAATTGATTGGAAGGCTTCATGAAAATCCTACTTTATAACCCCGACAACGGTGTGACGCGAAACTTCATGCCCCATCTCTGGATGTTTCTGCTTCAGGAACTCACTCCGCCCGGTCATGAAGTGGTCTTAATCGATGGTAACGCGCGCGCCATGGACGATGACGAAATCGTGCGATTCGTACTGGAGAATAAAATCGGACTCGTCGGGATCGGCGCGATGACCAGAATGGTTGCGAAGGCGTACCGTGTTGCCAGTGCGATTCGCGCCGCCGGGGTGCCCGTAGTGATGGGCGGACCGCACGTAACCGAATGTCCGGACGAAGCGATCGGTCGAGGCGGCGGACCGCGTTATGCCGACGCCGTGGCTTTGGGCGAGGCGGACGCCACCTGGCCTTTGATTGTTGAAGACGCAGCGCGCGGAGAGCTCAAGGAGGTTTACCAGCCGGAGCGTGATGCAAAAGGTTTGGATATTAAACCGAGCCTGCAACCCTACCCGTCGATTCCCTGGGAGAAGCTCGACCTTAACCAGTTCAGCCTGGTGCCCAAAATGTTTCGTTCCTTCTTGTCCGGTCTGGGCGCCGGCTGGGGATCGTTTCACGTCGTGCCGCTGGAGACTGGGCGCGGCTGTCCTTATGGTTGCGAGTTTTGCACCGTCACCGGATTCTTCGGCGACTCAATTCGCTTTCGCACTAACGAAAGCGTCGTGGACGAACTCCTGCGACTCAAAGAGCGCGCGCGCAAAGAGCGCGGTCAGATCGCGGTCTTCTTCATCGACGATAATCTCGCCATCAACATCAAGCGCACGAAGTCGCTCCTGAGAGATATCATCGCGGCGAAGGCGCAGTTGCCCTGGGTCGCGCAGATTAGCGCCAACCTGCTGCGGGACGAGGAACTCGTTGACCTGATCGCCGAATCGGGGGGCAATTGGATCTTCATCGGCATGGAGTCGATTGATCCGAAGAATATGGCCGACGTCAATAAGAATTTCAGCAAGCCCGGCGAATACGGGGCCGTGCTCAAGCGCCTGGCGCAGCGTAACGTCTACGCAATCACTTCGTTCATCTTCGGCATGGACAACGATACGACTGGCGTTGCCGAGCGCACACTCAAGGAGATTCACTCGTGGCCGCCAGGGCTGCCCGTCTTCGGCCAGTTAACACCATTCCCAGCCACGCCGCTCTACGATCGCTTAGAAAAAGCCGGCCGACTCGCACGCCCCAAGCACTGGATGGACTTCGCACCCTTCTGGATGGCCCACACCCCGCTCAAGATGACGATCCAGGAGGCGCGTCAGGAAACTGATAGCGCGTGGCGGGCCTCGTATAGCCCCGAACGAAATGCCGAGGTGATCAATTCGATCAGCGCTGCGCCGTTCAGATATCGTCTCAGCCATCTGGTTTCGCGTCTGTTCTTCCGCGGCATCTATTTTCCGCAGATGAACAAGCG
>JBGQJH010000388.1:0-3177 GCA_041498935.1 Pyrinomonadaceae bacterium
ATTGTTCGCAACAGGGGCCGGCGGCTTAACTCCCAAACGAGCGATGGCCAGACCGGCAAACAGGCAAAACAGCAGCGAGGCGAAAGCAACAGCACCCTTCAGCCACAACGGCGAAAGATTGAAAAACTCTCGCAGCGCCGCCAAGGCCGAAGGCTTTTCGTGGCCCATGCTCATGTTTGCCGAATCCGTGGCCCGAGCCGTCGAGACGACACTGCCGAGTGATTCGTTGCGCCAGGCCACAACCGATTCACGGACGTTCCTGAAAGCCGCGAGCTCAGCGCTACATGCAACACAATCGTGCACGTGATGCTGAAAGGTTCGCGCCTCCACCTCACTCAACTCGCCATAGAGAAACGCGATCAAGTCGTTCTCTCGTCCGCAATTTGGGGCATTCACTTCTTCTTTCATTTCCCTTACTCCAACGTTTTGGCGCTTTCGGTCTTAAGCAAATTTCTGCAACCTCATCTGCAACTGTTTCAAGGCCGTGTATAGCCGGCTCTTAACTGTACTGAGTGGCAACTCCAGCGCGTCGGCAATTTCCTTAAAAGTAAGCTCCTCGAATTCCTTCATTACAACCACTTGCCTTAATTCTACTGGCAAGCTATTAACTGCCAACCTCACTGCCGCGGTAGTTTCCCTGCCTTCAACCACTCGCACCGGCGAGTATCGAATCGGCGCCGCAAAACTCGAAGCATTCTTTTCCTCTTCAGTCTCGAGCGCACTCTCGTTTCTTACCTTAGCTCTGCGCTGCCGCGTGATGCACTGGTTAACCGCTATCCGATGCAGCCACGACGAGACCTTAGCTTCACCGCGGAAGGCGCGCAGACTCCGGAAGGCCGCGAGGAAGGTTTCCTGGGTGGCATCACGTGCATCCTCTTCGCGCCCAAGCATGCCAAAAGCAAGCGCGAAGATTCGTCGCTCCCAGCGCTGTACGATCTCGCCGAAAGCTTCTGCGTCCCCCGTCAAAGCCCGTTCTACGATCTGCTCGTCGCTCGTAGCCGTTACCATCCTGACTGATTTGCGAGGCTGGTCGCCCGCGTTTCCGATTCCGTTGAGCCCGTTGTTTGCGGCGTTGCGCTCACAGTTTAGACGTGAACACTGGCATTTAAGTCTATCAAAAACCGGCCGGAACGGGTCTCGGAGCCTCGTAGTTACCTCGGTCTCCGCATATCATGGCCAATTAGCACCAGCTAACCCATGGTCAACCCAGTTTAACAAACGCGTTGACACGCCTAAGTTTACTCGACATAATGAGCTAGCGGCCATTCGGGCTGGCTACCGCGCTTGCGGCCTTCCATTGGAAAGTTTCACTTCCTAAGACTGAACTCCACCCTTCTACCTACTAAATGCTGGAAAAGATTGGGCGAATTCGCCTGCTATACATAGTCCTCGGTGTCTTGCTGTTGGTCGGCCTCCTACCACTGGCCTTCACGGGAACGCTGCTTTCCGCACGAAGCGCTGAAGAATTGCGTTCCGTGGAGGGCCGGTATCAAGCACAGTTGGTACAGGATAAGGCAAGGCAAATCGAACTCTATGGCCAGCGCTATCGCGATGTTGTTACCGGTATCGCCCGAGGTTTTGAATTTGCCGGCGGCATCGAACTGCTTAATGACTCCGGCTACGATTCACGCTTGCAGAAAACACTGGAAGAGGATCCGAACTTGATTGGACTAGCCATCTGGCCCGTGAAAGGAGAACTGCATCGAGCTTTCCAGCCCGACTTGATTCAACGTCAGGAAGTCGACCAGCGAGTCAGCGAGGTGCTCGCGAAAATGAACGGTCGCGGCATAGTTGTAAGCCGGCCGCAGATCATCCGGTCAGGGCAAGAGATGGCAATGACAGTCGCCGCGCCGGTAATGGGCGGTGAAAGCGGTCACGACGTGGTGGCTGCCGTAGTGGCGATCATATCGTTTCAGGAGGTTTTCAAAGCAGTTCATCAATCTACATCCAAGAGCGAGCGCGAGCTGTTGGATGCGGGGCTGCCGGTAGTTTTTGTAGTCGATCAAAACGGTCGCGCAGTTGCGCATCCGGAGGCGAATGTCGCTTTCTCGGAGAAACCCATGACCGACCTCAAGGTAGTCCGGGACTGGCAGGAGTCAGGAACACAAGTGCAATCAGCACTGGAGCCCTTCACTCTGGTACGCGACGAGCGAGACGTTCGCATGCTCGGTTCATACGCCACTGCCGAACTGGATAAGAACTCGCGTCTGGGAGTGATTGCGATTCAGGATGAAACGGCTGCGCTTGCCTCCGTTACCGACATGCGGCGGCAGACGCTCTTGATCAGCATGGTTGCCGCCATTCTGACGATTGTGATCGGGTTCTTCTTTGCGAAAAAGTTGACTCAGCCGGTTCAGGAGTTGGCAGTGGGCGCGCATCGCATAGCGTCCGGCGATTTTTCCCAGCGCATCAACGTACGGAGCCGCACCGAGCTGGGTCATCTTGGAGACTCGTTTAATCTGATGACGGATCAGCTCGAGCATTACATCAAAGACTTACAGCGGTCAGCTGCTGAAAACCGGGAATTGTTTCTTGGCACTGTGAAGGGTCTGGCTGCGGCGATTGACGGCAAGGACCCTTACACGCGCGGGCACTCTGAGCGAGTATCGAGAATGTCGGTTGCGATTGCGCAGCGTATGGGACTTCCCGATGACGAATGCGAAAAGATCAGAATCAGCGCCCTGCTCCACGACGTAGGCAAGATTGCCATCGACGACAACATTTTGAAAAAGCCCTCGGCGTTAACCGACGATGAATTTCTGATAATGAAACAGCATCCGCAGAAGGGTTACAAGATCATGTCGCAGATCAGGGCGATGAAAGAATTTCTGCCCGGCATGTACATGCATCACGAGATGGTCAATGGCCAGGGCTACCCACAGGGTCTGAAGGGTGACGAAATTCCCTTGATGGCTAAGATCGTTGCGGTGGCTGACACGTTCGATGCCATGACTACCGATCGCCCCTACCAGCA
Source organism: Pyrinomonadaceae bacterium (assembly GCA_041498935.1). Lineage (GTDB taxonomy): Bacteria > Acidobacteriota > Blastocatellia > Pyrinomonadales > Pyrinomonadaceae > PSRF01. Next base: position 2,975 of record JBGQJH010000388.1, read on the forward strand.
GGCAATGAAGTCTGAAGAGGCAATAAACCGTATCCAGAGCTTCGTCGGAACTCGTTACGACTCGCGCGTAGTCTCCGCTTTCGTGCAAGCCTGTGAGGAAGGGCAGATTCGTCCGGGATCGGTCAAACTTAAGAGCCGCGCCGCGCCGGAAACGAAAATGCCGGCTCCGTCCGTGGAAGCGAACGTCGAGCCCGAGACCGTTC
>JBGQJH010000389.1:0-3173 GCA_041498935.1 Pyrinomonadaceae bacterium
GAACTCCCCGTCTACCTCTTCCGTGGTTTTGTAAGACGCATTCTCTCCACCGCAGTTGACGAGCAAACGGGACATCGTCTCGCGCCGCGCGTTCCCATCGATCAGGACGAGCTGCCGCTCAAGCGCAGTTTGGTTTCTCAGATTCTGGTGCGTTTGACTGCCGGCGGCCAACTCAAGGCTATCGGACCGCTGGCCGGTCGCGAAGGTTGTGTCAATACAATCGCGACACTGATCGGCGAGATCGAGCGGGCGGCAAAATCTCCGGCGGAAGTTGCTGAAATAATCGCGACGCGGATCAGCGATCTCATGCCCGAAACAAGCGGTGTAAACCTACGCGAGCTGAAAGACGGGCGTATGCGAGTGGCCTCGCAGACGGATTTCGATCAAGAGGTGGCGCTGATTTATGAGACCTACTCAGACTTGCTGAACCGGCATCAACTCACCGAACAAGACGCGGATCAATTGCGCGCGCTGGCGGTACTCAGCGGCGAGCTTGATGGACAAAGGTTACAAGTGCCCTGGCTTGCGGATGTGCAACTGCTCGTGCTTGACGGCTTCTTCGATTTCACGCCGGTCCAGGGTGAGATTTTGCAGCGCCTGATTCCGAAAATTCCGGAAGTTGTCGTCAACCTCAATCACGACCAGCGCAATCAGGAGATCTTTGTTCCGTTTCAGGAAACTATCAATCGTCTTTCGGCCATCGCGCCGTTTGCCGAAAAGCGAAGCGAGGAGGAGTTTGTTCCAACCCTCGGAGCGTTGTCGGGTCTGCGCGAAAATCTATTCAATCCCACACTGTCCGAAAACCTTGAGTCCGTGAGCGATTGTCTACGGCAAAAGCCACCCGCTTACGCAGGTGGTTCTGACCTTCAGTTTGTCGTTGACGATCATGACGAGACAACCCACGACCTATCGGAGATCCAACAATCGGAGATCAGGTATTTCGAATGCGGCGATCGCGACGTCGAGATTCGGGCCATCGCCAAGGAGATCAAACGATTGGTCTTGCGCGAAGGTTACCACCTCGCGGAGATTGCGTTGGTTGTTCGCCAGCGTGCCTCTTACGCGGAAACTGTAGCGCGCGTCATGCGCGAAGAGTCGTTGCCGTGCAATCTTGAGTCGCGGGTTGAGGCGAATGACATTCCTGCCAACCGCGCGGTCCTCAAGCTGTTCGCTATTCTGGAAGACATCTCTCGGGATGAAGCGGCCGCGCCGCGAGTTTCGGAGCTTGCCGATCTGATCAAGTCGGAATATTTCCGGCTCAGCGAAGAGGATCTAAGCGCGCTTTCGTCTCGCTTCGACGCGGAGTTTGCCGAACTGTTACAGGAAAACGATCAGCCGCCTGATACTGAAAGAATAGCGCAGCTAAAGAAACGGTATCGCCTCGGCGTCTGGGACGCTGATGCCCTCGAGAACGCGTTCGCCTACGTCGGCAGTGAGCTTCGCGTGAGCGACTGGCTGGCGCGGGCCCGAAAACTAATCAAAGAACTTCCCGGCGCCGCAGCAACCAGGGAACTCTTGAATATCGACTCCGGCGAACAGGCGCGCGATCCGGACGAGGCCGATCAAATCGAAAACGCGGAAACGGCAAAGGTCGAGGCAGCAGACGTCGAGCGGAAACGACGGCCGTCGCGCGACATCCATCCCGCGGCCCTGGCCTGGACGTCGCTCGTCATTCAGGCATTTGCCGCAGCGATACAGGCAGTGGAGCGCGCCGGCACACCCGCGCGTTTGCGCATCCAGTTGATGAAGTTGCTGGAGCGGTTTAGTTTTCGCGAGCAAATTACCAGGCCAGTAAGAAGTGCGGTTGAAGACCAGGAGTTGCCGCAAGCGATGCTCAACTACAACAGCCTCGAAGCGCTGCGCCGTGCTTTTGTGGCGGCGATTAAGAGCATCGAGATCGCGGCTAATGTCCGGTCAGAACCACCGGCGTTAGCGGGTGGCCCGGATGATTTGTCAGAACCACCTGCGTCAGCGGGTGGCCTGCAACGTTCGCCAGTACCACCGGCGTCAGTTGGTGGGTCAACGGGGAGGCCACCCGCGAACGCCGGTGGTTCTGACCGGAAGCCACCAGCCGAAGCGCCCACTAGCACGACCTTGGCGACCTTCATCGAGGAGGTGCGGCGTTCGCTCAGTTCGCAGTCCACGGTTTTTGGCTCCGCTGATCGCGGCGGTCTGCGCGTGCTCGAAGCGACCGATGTTCGCGGCCTGCGTTTTCGCGCCGTGTTTATCGCGGGACTGGTCGAAGGTGGCTTTCCTTTGCGGGCCTCGCGCGACTGGATCTATCCGCACGAAGAGCGCGAACGTCTGAAGCGATATGGACTGACACTGGAAGACATTTCACCTGCAACTCTTTTGAAAGAGGAACACTATTTTTATCAGGCGGCCTGCCGGGCCACCGAGCGACTTTATCTGAGCCGCCCGCTCCAGTTGGCCGACGATTCCGAAACCGTCGCCTCCTATTACATTGATGAACTGAGGCGTGCTGTTTCGCCAATGAAGATTGCAGGCGAAACCATCCGGCGAGACTACGAAGGCAATGGCCTGGACAAAGTTTCTACCGCGCGCGAATTAAATGTGGCGTTGGTGCGCCAGCAGGAGAGGCACGTTCAGCGCGGCGAAAAACCTGAACTGCTGCCGCAATCCAGGATCAAGACACTACTGACGCTGGCGCGTAACGATGGTTTTCTGAGTAGCTCAGCCTTGCGCCGCATCGAGATTGAACGCGAGCGCGCGGGCCCGCGCTTTGGGCCTTACGACGGCGAGATTACCGAGCCACATTTGCTCGCCTTGCTGAATAAGAGATTTGGCATTGACTTCGTTCACAGCGCCAGCGGTTTGAGTGTCTATGGCAACTGCGCCTATCGATTTCTTGGTCAGAGAGTTTTGAAACTTGAGCCGCGCGGCGAAGCGGCGCTGGATCTACAGGCGATCGACGCGGGCAAACTGCTCCACGACATCCTGCGCCGTTTCTTCGAGCGTCACCGGCGTCAGTGGCTGCCGGAACTCGATCGCGAAGCGCTCCAGCAGGAGTTGCGAGAACTTGCGGATCGCGTTTTCGACGAACACGAGCGGGTGGTGCCGCCGCTCAACAAGCAGATCTGGAAGATCGATCGCGAGATTCGCAAGATTCTGCTGGATCAGGTGTTGTTGTATGAACTGGAGATTCAGGCAGA
>JBGQJH010000390.1:0-3161 GCA_041498935.1 Pyrinomonadaceae bacterium
AGGCATATAGGTAACCGAATCGAGTGGATAAAGATCTGGAGTACCGGCGCGAAAATTCATGGACGGCTCGAACAAAGCATTCGGCAAGAGGTACCGATAGGTCACAACCAGGGCGCCGAGGCCGGCAATGCCAAACGCGCCCGCTGCAATCGCATTGAAGAAATCACGGCGTCCGATTTCTCCACGCTCAGATTCCTCTGGCCTTCCGTCTATAGCTGTCGCCAAGACGTCAGTCATGCCACTTGCACCTCCAACTGCGATTGGTTTGGGTCTTGATCGAACACCTGAAACGCTTCCATCGTGATTGTGTGGGCGGGACAGCGAGCGGCGCAGAGTCCACAACGGATGCAAATCGTTTCGTCCTTTAACATCATCGAGCCATGAGTGGCCGGCAGGTCTGTCGGGTGCAGGTGTTGCAAACTCGTCTCATGAAATTGGGCCTCACTAACAAGTTGCGCCTTTACTTCTTCCGAAATTGTCAATTGGCTGAGAGGTACCAGTTGCAAGCAATTCTCCGGACAAACATCCACGCACCCGCCACACAAGATACATTCCGTGCCCGCCGCCTCATTACCTTCAAAGATCGTGTTGATCCAACATTGCAGGCAGCGTCTAGCCTCGCGACGCGCTTCGTCTTCCGTGTAGCCTGATTCCACTTCTACCACTCCAGTTCGCCGGTCAATTGGAATCACCGGAACTGCCAGGCGAGAGTACTCATCGTAGGATTCGGCCATCTGGTGATGATCAAGAACTGTGATTTGCACATACCGCGGGCGCTGTTTCCATTCTCCTCCTCGCAGGTAGTGATCGATGTTTTCTGCCGCCTTCTTGCCGTCGGCAACCGCACTGATGATCAGACGCGGACCAAAGGCAATATCCCCGGCGGCAAAGACTCCGGGCGCGCTGCTCATCAGCGTGTCTTCATTTATCTTGATAGTGCCCTGGCGAGTAATCTCAAGCTCATCAGCCTGAGTAAGAAAAGAAAGATCGGATGCCTGACCGATGGCTAGAATGACGGTATCGCAGTCGATCACCGCTTCTGTACCCTGTTCGAACGTAGGATTGAATCGGTGCTCCGAGTCGAAAACCGAGGTACAACGAAGTGTCTCGACTCCGATGACTTTGCCGTTTCTGCCGAGGAACCGTTGCGGGCCCAGCGACGGATGTAACTTCAACCCTTCAAGCTGGCCCTCCTGGATTTCGTCCGCAAAAGCCGGCATTTCTGCGCGCGATTCCAGACAGACCAGGTGGACTTCGCGCGCGCCCAGGCGCAAGGCAGCGCGCGAAACATCCATCATCTCTTTCATTGCCACCTGTTGTTCGCCGGCGCTTAAGCTCTCTGGCAATTCGTGGGTGGTAGGATCTTGGAGCATCAAGCGCTGCTGCTCACGCAGGGCAGAGCGCGCCACATCGATGGCCACGTTGCCACCGCCGATCACAACTACTTTTTGACCGATCGAAAAGCGATAGCCAAGATTGACGTTCAACAGAAAATCTATGCCTTTGATTACGCCATCAAGCTCGTGGCCCGGTACCGTCAGGTCACGACTCCGATGCAGACCAAGCGCAAGCAGAACAGCCTTGAAACCTTGAGTGCGGAGATCTGTAAGCGAAAAATCCCGGCCCAGGCGGGCGTTAAGTTTAAGCGTGATGCCGAGGTCCAGGATTTCGCGAATTTGCGCGTTCAGCACATCACGCGGCAAACGATACTCAGGAATGCCCAGATGGAGCATGCCACCAGGAATCGGAGCTGCATCGAAAATCGTTACTGGGTAACCCAGCAAAGCCAGGTCGTGTGCGGCGGCGAGTCCGGCCGGTCCGGAACCAATTATCGCTACTTGGTCCGGGCGTGAAACTGTAGGTTTGTCGGGGAATACATCGATGGGGTTACGCGACTCTGGTCCATAACGCTCTGTCAGAAAGCGTTTGAGGGCGCGAATGGAGATTGGCGCGTCAAGTTTGCCGCGCCGACAGTCGGTCTCACACGGATGCCCGCAAACTCGACCACAGATAGAAGCCAGTGGGTTGGGCCGGCGGGCATAGCGGTATGCCTCTTCATAACGCCCTTCTGCAATCAAGGCGACGTAGCGTCCGGCTTCCGTGTGAACGGGGCATGCCTGCATGCACGGGAAGTTAGACTCCAGCCATTCGAGATCGACGAGTTTTGAATACGATCGATCCACACGCTGCTCGCTTTCTTACAGGCAGACAAATACCGTTGCTTAGGTTCCAACGCGAATAGGTTAGCCGAACGCTTTAACGATGCACGGTCAGAACTGGACGTTTGTAATTCCAGCGCCGACATCGACGTCTTTCGATTTGGACGCGCCCCCACCCATGGTCCTTAGCGTAAGGTGGCCCTGCGGGACACCTTTGATTGCAAAACTCCCATCAGCTTTGGTTAGAGCGTAGAAAGGTGTCGGTACCACATATATGTAACCTGACATTTCTGGGTGGACATTGCAGAACAATGTCACCGCTCCCGCATCCCAAAAGGTGAAGGATTTCGTTTGGCCTTGTGGCCAAGTGCCCAAATTATTTGGCTTGGGGGATTTCCAGTAAACGTTGTGGCCGACCGCATCGCTGTTTAGGAAATCGACCGTGGTCCCTCTCAGCACGATGAGGGAGTGGGGAATGAACTTCATCCCCTTCTGATCCATTTTGACGTGCTTGCCCTCGCCCTTATAGTCTTTGCCCTTGATCCAATCGACGTAAACGAGGGTCCCAGAGCGTGCTCCGCTTACCTTGCCCTGGATCTCCTGGGCCATACTGACGCTGGCTAACGCCGCCACGATCACCAGGAATTCAAAGATGGATACGGCCGAAAGTAGCGGTTTATGGAGTAACGATTTCATTGCGATGATTCTCCTTTAAAGAAAGCAGTGTTTAGTTTTTGGGGAGTGACGTTAGTTAGAAATTAGAAGACGTAGTCGACCCCGAATACGAAACCGTTGGCCCGGAAACGTCCCGACGTATCAGCCTGTTGTTGCCAACGTCGCTGATACTCGAACACCGTTTTTATATTGCCGCGAACAAGAATCTGAAGGCCCGGTGAAAACCGGTTGCGCGTGTTGTGGACAGAGGCGCCGTTCTGAAAATCTGTCGGCGAGTTCACGACGTCGTATCTCATGATTCCGATCACCCACGGATATAACCAGTAT
>JBGQJH010000391.1:0-3152 GCA_041498935.1 Pyrinomonadaceae bacterium
ATGAAGCGTTGTCCCAAATGCAACCAGGAGTTTACCGATGAGTGGCTGACTTTCTGCACTCAAGACGGCACGTCGCTGGTCGACGTAGCGGCTCCGACAAACGAGCCGCCGCCGACGCTTTTGCAACCGCCCCTGCCGCCAAGCGTCAGTCCAGCCGAACAACCAACGCTGGATATGCCGGGGCGTTACAGCCCGCCGCCGGTGCAATTCAGCGACCCACCATTCCCACAACCGCTTCAGTCTGGCTGGATGCCGCCGCCGCCGCCGGCATATCCAACCGCGCCCAACCAAAGCCTCGCCGTTGCGTCGCTTGTCTTAGGACTCGTTAGTATCACCTTCGGTTGGTGTTGTTCTATAGGCCTGCTGACGAGCCCGGTCGCTATAGCTCTGGGCATCGTCTCGCTCGTACAAATCAAGAATAGTCCGACCAAATACGGCGGCAAGCCGTTTGGCATTGGCGGGATTGTTACCGGCGGGCTCTACTTTGCGATCCTGGCGTTGATAATCCTGCTTTATGGAATTGGTTTTATTCTGAGCGGCATGAGGTAGCACGGGAGTTCAGAGTCCAGCCTTTAGGCTGCTGATGGGTAACCACGCAAGCTAAAGCTTGTACCCACAACTGCACAGTACCCACCGGGTCGCACTGGGAGCGCCAACCGCGATAGAATCAGAGCGTCCCAAGATCTAAATCTCCGCTAGAAGTGATTTGCACCGGAGGTAGAAAGAAAAATTGACAGTGAAGCGCTGCCCGACTTGCAATAAAACTTTTGCCGATCAGAATCTGAGTTTTTGCATCGACGACGGAACGCCACTCTTACCAGTCGAGCCCCTGGATGGGTCTGCGGACGAAGCAACACTGGTGAGACCTGCCCCTGGCGCGAATGAGACCGGTTCTCCTGGGACGGCCACCTCTGGTTCGTCAGGCGAAGGCTACGTTCCGCCCTATCAGCCTCCCAGTTCCTACCTTCCGCCAGGCTCTTCTGGTCAACCAGGCAAACGAAAAGCCTGGCCGTGGGTTCTTGGATGCCTGGCTATCCTGTTGATTGTGATTGTCGCGCTGGTAATCACTGCGAAGATCTTATTCCCGGTTGTGAGGAACGCACCTGCAAACACCAACAACAATTACAATACAAATGTTGACCGGCGTAATGACTCTAACTCGAATCTCAATGCTTCGAACTCTCACGCAGCACCTGGGAATGAAAACAGTAATGACAACTCAGCCGCCGACGATACGCCGCCGCCGACTGACAAGGAGGAAGTGCTATCAAACCTGACGGATCTGGAACACGAATGGACCGTCGCTAATATCAACGCGGACAAAAAGAAACTGGATCGCATTCTCGCTGATGATTATGTAGGGACATCTGAGGGGAAATCTCAGGGCAAGGCGGAGTACCTGAAGACGATTACACGCGACACTCTAATCCAGAAGTGGGATTTCGAAGATCTGAAAGTAGGTTTGACCGGCGATCGTGCTACGCTCACGGGAACCATAAGGCTGGAAGTCAAGGACCAACAGGGACAGAACCAGCCGGTGGCTTATCGTTTCACAGACAAGTTTGTTTGGCGGGATGGAAGATGGCAGGCTACCGGCTCGGACGTGAGTTTGTTGAAAGAGTAGTCAGTGGTCAGTAGTCGGTTGTCCGTAGTCCGTTGTGCCTTAAGTCCCCCGGGGCTTTGACTACTGACTACTGACTACTGACAACGGACTACGGACTACGGACAACTGACTAAAATCTGAGATTTGAGATATCAAAATGTCAATCATTAGCGACATAATCGAATCAACCAAAGCCATCATTCAGGGCATGGGCGTGACCTTGTCGTACATTCCCAAACAGAAATGGACTGTCCAGTATCCGGAAGAACCCGTCACCGTGCAGCCGCGCTATCGTGGCCAGCATTTGTTGCACGTGGACGAGCTGGGCAGAGAAAAGTGCGTCGCCTGTTTTCTTTGCGCCGCCGCCTGCCCCTCCGATTGCATTTACATCGTTGCCAAAGACGATCCGCGCTCGCCCGAGGAACGCATCGGCGTCGATGAGCGCTATGCCGAGGTTTACAACATCGACTATGGGCGTTGCATCTTTTGCGGCTACTGCGTGGAGGCGTGTCCGAAAGATGCGATCACCCACGGTTACAATTTCGAGCTTTCGGTTTACAACCGCGCGGACCTGCTGAAAACGAAAGACGACTTGCTGATCACCAAACAAGTGCAGTCGCGAAATTACCGCGTTGCTTCATCCCACGAAGACGTCGATTCAGAGTACAAAGAAATCTGAGCTAGAATTGGCCGCGGAATTACGCGAATAAACGCGGATCGGAATTTGAAGACACAACGCTTCGCGAACGCGTTCGCCAGTCTGCTTTACTTTTTCTGATCCGCGTGAATCTGTGCTAATCCGCGGCCTAACTGACTTCTGATCCCTGACTTTTGATTTATGGCCTACCGCGAACTTCATTACCGCTGGGAATACGATCTAAAATCCAGCCCGGAAAAGTTATGGCCATTTGTCGCTGATACAAATCGTTTCAATCGCGATACAAACGTTCCGGCAGTTGAAGTCGAGCCGGCAAAGCGCCGGCTACGCAACGCGCGCCGCCGTGTTCATCTGTCCATTCTTGGAATGCCGGTCGAGTGGGAAGAGCAGCCCTTCGAGTGGGTGCAGCCCGTTCGCTTTGGTGTGAAGCGCACTTACAGCAAAGGCCCGGTCGCGGAGATGAGGGCGCTCGCAGAACTCTCTCCGCGAGCCGATGGCGGCACCAGGTTCACTTACGACGTTTCGGTCAGGCCCAAATCGTTCCTGGGTTTCGTGGCCATTCCGGTGCAAATAGGATTTCTCGCTTCGCGCAGATTTCGCCAGGCGTTCAAAAAATATGACGAGCTCGCCCTGGTGGAAACATTACCTGGCGAGATTCAAACTGCGCCGACGCTGTCGGCGGCCGCGAGCAATCGTCTTGCAACTATCAGAGAGCGTCTCCTTTCCGATGCCGACGCCGACCCTGCGGTAGTTGAGCGCCTGATCGAATTCATTCAACAAGCGGATGACTTTGCGCTGGCCCGCATTAAGCCCTACGAGTTGGCTGACGATTGGGAACAGCCGCGCCGGGTTTTACTTGAAACCTGTCTGCGGGCAACGCGCGTAGGCCTG
>JBGQJH010000392.1:0-3132 GCA_041498935.1 Pyrinomonadaceae bacterium
GTCCAGGTTCACGACGCCGGTCTGGACCACAGCGGTGCGATTGGCTTCGTCGACTTTCAACACGCGACGCATGCGTGCCAGCTCGATCACGACGCCCTGATTGAGGGCCAGCGCCCCGCCCGACAGACCAGTTCCCGCACCACGCGGCGTGAAAGGCATCTTTGCCTGCGCCAGCGCGCCCATCACCGCCGCGGTCTCTTCCGTCGATGAGGGGAAGACTACGGCGCGCGGCCGGTATTTATGCTGTGGTAAACCGTCGCACTCGTAGACAAGCAATTCGTCCGGCTCACTGAGCACGGCCTCACGGCCCACAACTGCGCGCAGCTTTTCGATGATAGCGTCCACGTGTATTCGGTCTCTATTTGCCGACTGATGAAGCAATGATACAACACGCCCACGATCTTGCCTTGCGCTACCGGTTCGGCGCGGAGTTGGTTTTATTCATCGAGCTGTAAGCAAAATAAATTAACAGTCCCGCAGCGGCAGCAATGGCTGCGGCACGCGCCTCTTGCCAGGTGCTGTTTGCAAGCAGCCAGGCTGCCAACAGCAGCGCCAGCATCGCGATGATAGTCCCGCCGGGTAGCCGGAATGCTGCCGGTGGGGCGTCGCTTCGCCGCCGAAAGACAGGCAGGGAAAGGCAGGTGGCGCCGTAAGTCACCAGCCGCGCGATGGTGCTGATTGTCAGCGCGGCGATAAAAGAGCTCTTGAGCGTTAACAACAGCATCAGCCCGGCCGTTATCAGAATTGCGACGTGAGGCGTGGCAAAGCGTCGATGAACCTTCGCGATGAATGAAGGCAGTTGCCGCTGCTCGGCAATCGCGAAAGGAATTCTCGAGCCTGAAAGCATAACGATGTTCAAGTTGCCGACTATCGAAACGATAGCGCCCGCCGAAATGATCGCCCCGCCCGCCGTTCCCATAAATCGCGTGCCTGCGTCCGCCAGCGGCTTCTGCGATTGGGCCAGCTCGGGCAGCGTTCCCACGCAAACAATCTGAATCAGGATGTAGAGGACGGCGACTGCGGCGATGGCAATCAATAGTGCGTGTGGCAAATGTTTTTTTGGGTCGCGCACTTCGCCTACCGGAATCGCCGCCATCTCAAAGCCAGTGAAGGCGTAAATTAGAAGCAACACCGATTGGGAGAAGGCGCCGGTTGCCGGGCGGGGGCCAAACGCGAAGGCGTGGGGATTGAGAAAGAACAAACCTGCGGCGATGAAAATGATTATCGGGATCAGTTTGCCAATAGTGAAAACGTTACTGACGATCGCCGCTTGCCGGACGCCCAGGATGTTGATCGTCGCCAACACCGCGACGACGAATGTGATGATGGAGGCACGCCAGAGTGGGTTCGTGGCGGAAGGTAAAAAATAGCCGAGGTAGTTGACGAGCAAATTACAGTTTGCGGCAAACGCCGTCAGACGCGCGAGCCAGATTAACCAGCCAATCTCAAATGCGACGGTTGGGCCAAACGCTTCGCGCGCGTAAAGGTAGGGCCCGCCGGTTTCATCGAAGCGGCTGCCCACTTCCGCGAAACAGAGAATGATCAGAGTAACGACAATCGCGCAAACTACGAACGCGATCAGACTGTACGTGCCGATCAGCGAGAAGACCTTCGAGGGCAGGCCAAAGATTCCAGCGCCGATGATGCCGTTAATTGCAATCGCCACGAGGTCCCAGCGGCGAATGCCGCGAATCAGTCGTGCCTCTGATGTTTCTGCCGATACATTTAGCATTTCCTTGCTTATAATCTATATCGCTCGCTTAGACAATCATTTCAATTTGGGGCCCCATTCACGATCATGAACCGAACAACCATCAGTCTTCTCGCCGCCACCTGTTTTATTGTTTCCACCTTTCTATCGCCGGCTCTGGCACAAACGCAGCCCAGCGCGAAAGCCTCCGCGCGAACCTTGCAATCTTTGGTGGATGAAGCGGCCAGGAAAACACTGGAGAAGTTTGCCGACAAGAAACTGGACGAGAAGCAGTTTTCGATCACGCTCATCGATCTTCGTGACCCGGCGCATCCGGCGACGGCAAGCTTTCGCGGCAACGAAAGAATCTATCCGGCAAGCGTAGTGAAACTTTTCTACCTGGCCGCGGCCCATCGTTGGCTGGAGGACAAGAGAATTGAAGACACACCTGAGCTGCGCCGGGCTTTGAAAGACATGATCGTCGATTCTTCGAATGAGGCAATGCAGTACGTGGTGGACGTGTTAACGCATACGACCGGAGGCTATGAGCTGCCACCGAAAGAGATGAAAAAGTGGCAGGACAGGCGCGATGTCGTGAATCGCTATTATTCGTCGCTCGGTTACAGCAACATCAACGTCAACCAGAAAACGTTTTGCGAAGATGCTTACGGGCGTGAGCACGCCTCGCGTGGGCCGAACGGTGAAAACAGAAACAAGCTGACCACTGACGCTACTGCGCGTTTGTTGCTGGAGATTGTGACGGGAAAGGCCGTCACGCCCGGGCGCAGCGTGCAAATGATGGAACTGCTGAAGCGCGATTACACAGGGGCAAGCAAAGACGGCGACGATCAGGGTCATGGCTTCACCGGAATTGCGCTGCAAGGAATGGAAGGAGTGCGGTTGTGGTCGAAAGCCGGCTGGACGAGCACTACGCGGCACGACGCCGCTTACCTTGAGTTGCCTGATGGTTCCAGGTTTGTGCTCGTCACTTTTACGACGGATCATGCAGACGAGCGCCAGATCATTCCCACCGTAGCAAGAATCGTGATCGATGGCATGAAGAATGTTAAGTGAGACAGGAAGAGCGGGGGCGAGCCCGCCTTCCCGACCTTGAGCTGAAGTAACTTGACGCAGAACCCAAGTTCGAATGGCTTTCAAGACTGCTGGAAGCCAGTCAGCGCTGAACGTCTCTCAGGTTAGGAAGGTGGGCTTGCCCCCGCTCTTTGTTGGGTCAATGACTAAAGACCTTTCAACATACCATTCAATGATTGGCGATCTCTTTGCCTTACCCACAGACGCGTGCGAAGGGAATCGGCACCGATTGACGCCCGAGCAAATCGAATTCTACGAGGCCAACGGTTATCTTGCCGGCATACGCATCCTCACCGACCACCAGATCGAAATCTTGCGAGCGGAGCTTGGCCAACTTGCTGGCCCAGCCA
>JBGQJH010000393.1:0-3128 GCA_041498935.1 Pyrinomonadaceae bacterium
AAAAACTCGAGGCGTTAGTGCTGTCGGTCGCGCAACATCATCTGAAAACAATCGAACTCTTTGGCGCGGTGATTGGTTTCTTCATCGGCGTCGGGCAGGTGATCTATTTCTGGCTGACTTACAATCCCGGCCGGTGACGAAGGGGAACAGGGGAAAAGGGGAAGAGGGTAAAAGGAGAAAAGGGAAACAGGGAACCGGTCGTGTGCAATTCCCTCTTCCCCTTTTACCCTCTTCCCCCTTTCCCCTTTTGCCCATTTCCGCCACTTCTCTCAAGCAAACACGCACCGGCCCAAGGCCGCTTTGTCTGAAAGTCCTCAGACCCTTGCAGGTGGTAGAAGAAACTCATCAGCAGCGGCAGACGTTTCAGCCGGCCCGCAGCATGAAACATCGAGCGGACGCCGATAGGTTTCCATCCAAGCTTGCTAAAAAATTCCGGGCCTTCGGCCGGCGCAAACTTGAGCGGCGCTGCAGCCTCTTCCAACGGCTTTCCCATTTTCTTTTGCATCAGACTGAGGAGTGCTGGCGAGGCAATATCAAGCAACCAGTAGCGGAATGTTTCAGGTGCGGCGAGATCCGTGGCGAGTGAGCCAACCTCGTCGGCAGTCAAATAAATGATCAGTCCTTCAGTCAAGATAAGCGCCTTGCGCGCCTGGGCTGCCAGCCGTTGGAAGAGTTTGCGACGTCCGTCCACGTCGGAAAGATCGAGCCGAATGCGCTCTAGCGCGCACGAAGGTTTTTCATCGCGCAGTATCTCCTCTTTGTAGTCGGTTATATCCGGAAGATCGACCTCGATCCATTTCAGACTCGCCGGCAGCGAAAGGCGGTACGGGCGTGCGTCCAGACCAGCGGCGAGATTGACCACCAGGTCGCAGCCTTGCTTCAGACACTCGGCAATAAACTGATCAAATAGGTAGGTGCGCGTGAACCATGACCACGAATTCTTCTCGCTAAATACAAGAGACTTTGCGATCTGTTCGCCACGCTCACCGGCCAGGCGGCGCGCAAAAGGATCAGCAAAAAGCGCGTCAGCGCGCTCTGTCTCACGCGCGCGATAAACGGCGGCAAGTAGTGCAGTATCAGAGATGTTGCGGATCAGCATTTCAGTAAACAGCAAGCAGCAACAGGCTTACATCGTAAAGGCTGGTCAGACATCGTGTCACCGGCTCTTGTAGTCCGCCGAACTTCCTTACTATTACTGCTGACCAACTATCTGCGATGCCAGGTACCAGATATTGCCCCACGCGTCTTTCACCCAGGCAGTGCGATCACCGTAACCCTGGTCCGTCGGCGCCTGGAGGGAAGTGGCCCCGGCATTGAGTGCACGCTGGTAGGTGGCCTCCAGATTTTCGACATAGGTGTAAAGCGCCGGCGGCATCGGCTGCGCTTCACCGTGAGCTTCGCCCATCTCGATCATCGAGTCGCCGAGGCGCACCGTCGCGTGATGGATGACGCCTTCCGGCGACTGTTCCCGCGAAATCTCTTCAGCGTCAAAAGCCTGTTTCAGAAATTCGATTAGCCCGGGCGCGCCGATCGGGTGCAGGAAAGGTGTCACCGAGCGCAGGCCCTCCGGAATGTAGGTTTGCGCCGGACCCAGCTTGTGCGTCGCGATCCACCAGACGTTACCGGTAGGATCCTTTACACCCGCTTCGCGATCGCCGTAAGACTGGTCGACCGGCTCTGCCAACGACGTGGCGCCGGCTTCAAGCGCGCGTAGATAAACTGCGTCAGCATCAGGCACGTAGAGATGAAGCGCGGTGAGTTTTTCTTCAACGCTCTCGTAGCCGCCAATCATCAGCCTGGAATCGCCGATGGTGACTTCGGCGTGCAAACCGCCAGCTGACCCGGTCGTGCGAAACACTTCGACACCACCAAAGACCTGTTTCACAAATTCGACTAACTGCTCAGCGCGTTTGACAGTCAGGTAAGGCGTGATGGTTTGGTAGCCCGCGCGTGCGTGTTTTTGAGATTCTCGTCTTTCGGTTCCAGATGTGGTCATAGTTGCGCTCCTTCTCAGTGCCTCTCTCAGTTGTGATTTGAAACTCTCGCGCGGCAGATTGCGCAGCTCAAGTCCCAGCAAGGCGAGATCAGTTAGAACCTGCTCGTCTGTCTTGAACGTGATCGCCTCACCGCGCGCGATGATTGCGTCAACGGCTTCGTTCAATTGATCGATTAAGAACTGCTCAGACATTTTTTTCACTCATACGCGCCCGCAGGTTTTGCAACGCGCGAAACTGCAACTGTTTGATTGCGCCTTCGCTCCTGCTCAACTGCTTCGCAATCTCGCGAATGCTTCTCTCTTCGGCAAAACGCAGCCGAATCACATAACGCTGATCCCAGGGAAGTTCGTCCACGAGCTGGTAAACTCGCGCCAATGTTTCGGTTCGTTCAAGGTTGGGCTCCAGGCTGTCGGCGGCGAGCTGGGGCTGAAGGGCAGATTCGCGGGCGATGTCTCGAAGCAGACGTTGAGCGCGATCGGCAATCGAATTGGCGGCTATGCGAAAAAGCCACGCTGCGAAAGGCGCGCCGCGCCACTTGAATTTGCCCAGGTTCGCGAAAGCTTGATGAAAAACATGCGACGTGAGCTCTTCCGCGGCGGCCCGTTCGCACACTCGTCGCACGATATAGGCATACACGCGTTCGAAGTGGAGTTCATACAGCTCGGCAAAACGGCTCGGGTCCTGCTGTGCCGCCTCGATTAAGAGTCGTTCCTCGTGCTGATTGTCTGGACCCTTCAAGACTAGTCCTCACGCGCCGTCTTCTAAGTATGTAAACTGCTGCGGGACGAAAAGGTTACGGCCAAACCCTGGGAAATCGTAAGTAGTAAGCCGTAGATGATGATTCTAAGGGGTAAATAGCAAACGAGAGGGCGGCACATCATGAGATATACCGCCCTTGGGCTTCAGCCTTCCCCGCACAGAGCCGGGGGTTAATTCCCTGGCGACATAAGTTCGGCCGATTGCGCTGCCTTGGGATCGAACGGGGTGGCAAGAAACTTCTTCGCCACCGCGAGGGCGTTGTCGTAGTTGATGCCTGACTGCACAGCCTTGTTGTATTCAGAGACAGCGCGGTTGCGCTCGCCCTTGGCATCGTAGGCGTTGCCCTTCTTTATATGCGCCCAGACTTCGATC
>JBGQJH010000394.1:0-3125 GCA_041498935.1 Pyrinomonadaceae bacterium
CCTCGCTACCGCTCACGGTTGGTTTGGGTAATAATGCTATCGGTCTCCCTCAGTTCATCGAGTTTATATGCTTCAATGCCCCACATGCGGACGGCACTATTCGACCGACTTCGAGATTTGTCCGGAGGACCAGTCGCCGTTGCAGGCTGATGCGACCGTCGCGGAGCCGATTCCCGTCGATCCGCTTGTGGGCCACACCCTCGACGACAAGTATCGGCTCGAAGAGCGCCTGGGTATCGGTGGCATGGGCACTGTCTATCGCGCGCTCCACCTGCTCATCGATCGGCCAGTCGCAGTTAAAGTCTTGAATCAACGTTTTGTCGAAGACGAGGCTGCCCGCACCAGGTTTCGCCGCGAAGCAAGAGCCGCCGGACGCCTGCAACACACCAACGCCGTTACTGTCACCGACTTTGGGGAATCGCAAGACGGATACGTCTACCTGGTGATGGAGTTGTTGGAGGGCCGGACGCTTCGCGACGTACTGGCTAAAGAAGCGCCCCTCGATGCCGCGCGGTCGGTGTCATTGATGATGCAAATTTCCGCGGCGGTGGCGGCAGCACACGAGGCGGGAATCATCCACCGCGATCTTAAACCTGCGAACATATTCATTGTGCAGCGCGCGGAGGTGCCGGCGGTAGTCAAGGTGTTGGATTTTGGTATTGCAAAACTGGCTGCCGAAATTCTGGACGAAGATGAACCGATGACGCTGACTCAGATCGGCGCGATGATCGGGACGCCACGTTACATGTCACCGGAGCAGTGTGATGGCGCAGAGCTGACACCCGGCTCGGACGTCTACAGTCTCGGCGTCATACTCTATGAGATGCTCACCGGTACGGTTCCTTTCAATGGATCGACGCCATTGGCAATTGCGATGAAGCACGCGTCGGAGGCCCCGCGCCATCCACGCGAGTTTGTTTCCTCGATTCCGCCGGCGCTGGAGCAATTCGTGCTGCACACGCTTGAAAAGCGGCCTGAGGATCGGCCGGCGAATGCCGCGGAATTTCGGAAGGAGCTACTGGCGACGGCTGAGCGACTGGGGCTCGAACACGCGGCCCTTACGAGTTCGCCAAACCTGAAGGCCCTGCGCGACGTCGGAACTGAATCGCCATCCGGGCGGCTGGTCATAGACATCTCGCGTCTGCGAGAGCATCGCGCCGCCAACTCTGAAGCGAACGAAATAACTGTAGTCAGCTCCGCACCGTTGGCGCCCGCTCCTGCCGGGAATGGTCCCGGATCAGGCGTGCCGGCGGTGGCGAAGCAATCCTTTCCCAGGGTCTCCATATCGGTCAACGCGACGGAGAAATCAAAGAAACAGCTTAAGGTGATAGCGGCTGTGGTTGCCGCGGTGCTTCTAATAGGTATTACACTCGCTATCAAGTCTCGTAACGTGGTCCCGGCAGCGCCAGCGATTATCGCGGCAAGCCCCAGCCCCACCGTCGAGCCTTCTCCGTCTCCTTCTCCGTCGCCTTCGCCAAAACCACAAGCGCTGAAACCAACTGGTAAGCCCAAAAAGGAATCGAAAGCGGGTTCGATTATGAAGAAGGTTAAGCGTATATTCAGAAACCCATTTTCGAAGCGGTAGAGCGCATGGCTGACGCACAAGTAAAAGCCTTTGAGGTTGGCAATACGACTTTTGGTGACGGCCGCTTAACGATCATCGCCGGCCCCTGCGTCATCGAATCGAGCGAACATGCATTGATGATGGCGCGTGAATGCTCTTCCCGCGCACGCAGAGCGGGCCTGGATTTCGTTTACAAGTCTTCATTCGACAAAGCCAACCGTTCGTCGCTGAAAAGTTTCCGCGGCCTGGGCATGGAGGAAGGCCTCGACGCGTTGCGCCGGGTGAAAGAAGAGGTTGGCATCCCCGTGCTTACCGACGTTCACGATGTCTCGCAAGTAGGACCGGTGGCGGAAGTCGCGGACATTTTGCAAATCCCCGCATTTCTCTCGCGGCAGACCGACCTGGTTCTGGAGGCCGCGCGATCCGGCCGCGCGGTCAATATCAAGAAGGGACAGTTTCTCGCGCCCCACGATGCGCGCAACATCGTCGATAAAGCGCGCGCAGTTGGCTGCGAAAAACTGATGCTCACTGAACGCGGAGTAAGTTTTGGTTACAACAATCTGATAGTGGACATGCGATCGTTTCCGATCATGCATGAGTTTGGAGTTCCGGTAGTGTTTGACGTAACCCATTCGCTGCAACTTCCGGGAGGGTTGGGGTATGCAACCGGCGGGCAATCGGAATACATCGAACCGCTCGCGCGCGCGGGCGTTGCCTGCGGCGTAGATGCAGTCTTCATGGAGGTGCACGAATGTCCGGAGCGCGCGCCCTCAGATGGGCCAAACGCACTGCCGCTGGAACGGATGGAACCATTGCTGTTCATGCTCCGCGACATTCATAAACTGGTTCGCAACATGCGGCAGTAGCGCGAACGCGTGGGGAGGCGCCGATTGCGGAGCGCCCCTTGCTGACGCGCGGGCTACTACCCCTATCTTGAACAATCAAACCTATTTGCACATGAAGAGAATTCTCGCAGTTGTTCTTACAACATTCGCGCTCTGCTTTTCACCAATCGCGTCCGCGCAGGAAGAAGCCAGGGCCGCGTGGCAGATTACGAACTTTGATATGACGGCAAACGTGCAGCAACCGGAGCGAACACTCAGCGCGGTAGCGGTCCTTAGCGCAACTAACGTGGGCCGCGGCCTGGGCGCGTCTTTCACGTTTCGCATTGCCAACAAGGCGTCAATTAAAAGCGTGACGGTTGCCGGCGCTACTGCCAATTTCCGCACCGTCCCGGAAAGCTACGGAAATCTGCAAAGGGTTACGGTCACGCTGCTGAATTCGGTTGCGTCGGGTGGGCAGCTCGTTTTGACTGTGAGTTACAGTCTGCCCGTTGAGACTAATACCGGTCTTGCGGCAATCTCGCCGATCGGTTCCCAGTTTCTGCCACTCGCATTGTGGTATCCCACGCCCAACACTTCCTTTACCATCCGCGGCGCGGACACCGCTCCAGTTCGTTTGGTAGTTAACGGTACCAGCGTGATCAGCTCAGGGATCGAGAAAAGCGGCGCGGCTGGTTCAACTGTTTATGAACAAGCGCTCTTTGCGCAGCCGTTTTTTA
>JBGQJH010000395.1:0-3122 GCA_041498935.1 Pyrinomonadaceae bacterium
GACGCACGCGACGCGCACGATTACGAATCGCGATCTGGAATCGTCGATGCGGCGGCGACTTGAAAGTGAGTCGGCTTATGAGAAGAGACGAGAGCAACTCGGGCTGCCTTCGGTGGCAGAGTCGCGCCGGCAGGCCGCTGCTGAATCTGAGTTAATCAGCGCGGAGTTGGAGCAGACGCGTGTCGCCGAAAAGGAAACTGAAGACTACTGGCGCGGGCGGGCCGCGGCGTTAAGAACTGAAATGGCAGCGCTTGATGCTGAACTTGCTTACGTTCGCGCGCGGCTTGATGACGGGCCGCTTCCGCTGTCAAACGGATGGGCGAATGGTTCGTTTACCACGGTCAGCGGCGTCGTACCGTTTATCTCGTTTGGAAGTGTCGGCCGTAGGTCATTCGGGAATTTTGGGGCAGCACGATCTTTTCGCGGCCCAGCGTCGTCCAGGCCAAACGTATTTGTCACGCCGCGAGCCGGTGGGCAATTAACAGGTCGGGTTGCTTTCGGAGGCGGGGCAACGCGTGGACACGTTCTCCTTAATCCCGGAGCTTTCCCTAATCCAGGCCCAATCGGAATAGGCGGTCACTTTCCACCTTTTGTCGGTGCCAGGGCATTTGGATCGACAATTCCATTTTACAATTACTCCTATGAACTCAGTGCGCTCATCACTCGTTTCAACGAGCTGGCAGCCGCCCGTGCGGGACTCAACGCTCGTTGGCGAGAACTCGAAGACGAAGCGCGACGCGCGGGAGCACCGCCGGGATGGCTCCGGCCCTAGAAGGCAGGAGCAGGCGGCAACTAGCAGGCGGCAGGTTGAACCTACGCGCCGTGAGATAGAAATGGACCAGGGACCACGGACCACTGACAGATGACCAACTCCTGGGAAACAATAATCGGACTGGAGATTCACGCTCAACTGAGCACTGAATCAAAAATCTTCTGTGGCTGTTCGACGCGGTTTGGCGACGAGCCTAACGCGAACACTTGTCCCGTTTGTTTAGGTTTGCCCGGTGCGCTGCCCGTGCTTAACCGCCGGGTAATTGAACTCGGCGCCCGCGCTGCGTTATCTCTTGGCCTTCAGATAAACAATCAATCCATTTTTTCACGCAAGAACTATTTCTATCCCGACCTGCCCAAGGGTTACCAAATCTCGCAATACGATAAACCGTTCTCCGCAAACGGCGAGCTCGAGATCATGACCGCCGAGCGCGACGAAGCGGGTCATCCCGTCGAGTGGCGGGCCAAGAAGATAGCGATCACACGATTGCATCTTGAGGAAGATGCCGGCAAAAACGTGCATGAGGGATTGCCTGACGTTGATCGTTATTCCTACATCGATCTCAATCGTGCGGGCACGCCGCTGGCCGAGATTGTTACTGAGCCCGACTTTCGTTCTTCGTGGGAAGCTTATGATTACGTCAATCACGTCCGCCGGGCCCTGCAATGGGTGGGAGCTTCCGAGGCGGACATGGAGAAGGGAAATCTTCGTTGTGAAGCTAACGTTTCGGTGCGGCGAGTTGGGGATGAAAAGTTTGGCACCAAGGTGGAATTGAAAAACTTAAACTCAGTGCGTTTCATGCAGCGCGCGATCGAGTTTGAGATCAGCCGGCAGACTGGTGTGCTTGAGTCCGGCGGCCGACTGCAACAGGAAACGCGGCTGTGGGACGAACGTGCAGGCGAGACACGCGTGATGCGTTCCAAGGAGGAGGCGCACGACTATCGCTATTTTCCCGAACCTGATCTGCCGCCGTTGATAGTTTCGGATGAGTTTGTCGCACGAGTGCGCAGCGAGATGCCGGAGCTGCCTGAAGCCAGGCGCCGCAGGTTCATGGAGCAGTATGGACTTTCGTTTAGCGATGCTTCGCAACTAACTTCAGAACGTTCGCTCGCCGACTACTACGAGAAGGCGGCCGAAGCCGCGGGAGATCCGCGGCAAGCCGCGAACTGGATCAGATCGGAATTGTTGCGCGAACTGGAATCCGCGAGCGTGCTTGCCGCAGAGTCTCCGGTGCCGCCGGGTGAGCTGGGAGCGTTGGTCCGCTTGATTAACGAGGGAAAGATAAGCGGGAAACAAGGCAAGGATGTGCTGGTTGAGATGTTCAAGTCCGGCAAGAGCGCCGCGGCGATCATTGAGGAGCACGGTTTGGTTCAACTTAGCGATACGGCCGAGATCGATGCACTGATTGACCAGGTGCTGTCAGCCAATCAGCAGCAGGTCGCCAGCTACCGGGAAGGGAAAGAGGGCTTGTTCGGCTTCTTCGTGGGACAGGTGATGAAGGCGTCGAAGGGCAAGGCGAACCCGAAGGTTGTGAATGAGCGACTAAAGTCGAAATTGGGCTGAGTATCAAGAGCACTAGTAGCCGCCAGGGAACCCGCGCTCAGCCTGAAAGGCTGTCAGATAGTAGCCGGTGGTCGCAGCGTAGCGGAGACCACCGGAAAGTAAAGGAAGTATTTCAGCACCCTGGAAGGGTGCTAGAAAAAGCCGGGCACCCCTGCAGGGTGCGGTACCAGGCCCTACCTTCCGGTGGTCTGCGCTTCGCTTCGACCACCGGCTACTTTCGGGACAACCCTCCGGGTTGAAGATGCCTGGCACTCGCTGGACGGAAAGGCAGAGCCTTTCCGCCCTGCAAAGGCGTCAGAGCCGCTTTGATTTAGAACTCACATGGATCTTAACGGGAAAGTTGCAATCGTAACCGGCGGTACGAAGGGGATCGGACGCGGCATCGCCGAGGCTTTGGTGCGAGAGGGCAGCAACGTTTCCGTTAGCGCCCGCAGCCGAAACGAGATCGATGAAACGGTTCGCGAGTTAAGGGCGTTGGGCAGGGGCAGCGTCACCGGGGTAGTGTGTGATGTTCGTGATCATAACCAGGTAAAGTCTCTGTTCGAACTGACGATAGTGGAACTGGGCGGCGTTGACATTCTCGTAAACAATGCCGGCATCGGGATCTTTGCTACCGTTGAAGAGATGTCGCCTGCAGATTTTCGCGCAGTGTTGGAGACCAACGTCTTCGGCGTCTTCTATTGTTGCCATGAAGCGATCCCGCTGATGAAGCAGCGCGGTGGCGGTTACATAATCAACATTTCTTCCCTCGCCGGCGCCAACGCCCATCCGCGACTCGCTGCCTACA
>JBGQJH010000396.1:0-3120 GCA_041498935.1 Pyrinomonadaceae bacterium
ACGCGAAAAGTGAAGCGTGGTGAAGTTGTGACGATCCTCCAGGCGCTGGAAGCCAGCAACAAATCTGACGCCGCGACTGTCACTGAGAAGGCTGCCGACGCCGAGAGCCGTTGGCTAATCGGCATCGTCGCAAATATCACCAACCGGGCGCAGAGTGAGATCTCGCTGAATTCACGGCTTGCCGATCTGGGTTTCGACAGTCTGATGTTTGTCGAGCTGGCCGCGGCAATCGAGAATGCGGGCGGCTCAATTTCCGCCCCCGAACGGCTGAATGAAGCGCAGGACTTGAGAGAACTCACGAGCGTCGTTAGCCGGCGCCCGGGTGCGGCCGTTGGACGCGATGCCACCACGCGGCCAGGAGCCCGTAGCATAGACGATGAGGAGATACACGTTCCCTCGATTGTCAGCCGCGCTGGCAACAGAGCGGGCGATGTTTTGCAGCGACTCTTCTACGATAGATTCCTGGACACGCACTATGAGGGCCGCTCAAACATTCCCGCTCATACTAATTTCATTGTCGCGGCCAATCACTCATCTCACCTGGACATGGGACTGACCAAGATGGCGCTCGGCGAAGCCGGCAAGGATATGGTTGTGCTGGCCGCCGCCGACTACTTCTTCGACACCAAGTACAAACGCGCGGTGATGGAGAACTTCACCAACCTCGTGCCGATGGAACGCACCGGATCGCTGCGGCAATCGCTGCGTCATGCCAGTTCATTTCTTAATCGTGGCTACAATGCACTCATCTTTCCTGAAGGCACGCGCTCGCTGTCGGGTGAGATGGCCGACTTCAAACCCGTCATCGGCTATCTGGCGTTGCACGCTGGCGTTGGCATTCTTCCCGTTTACCTTCACGGCACTTACGATGCGATGCCGAAAGGCTCAAACATTATCAAGACAAGAAAAGTTGGCGCGCGCATCGGCCGGTATCTTGAAATTGCCGACCTGGAGGAGATGACTAAAGGCTTGCCGCGCGCTGAAGCTTATCGACTGATCGCTGCGCTCGTGAAGCATCAAGTGGAGAATTTGCGCGACAACACTCGGCGGCCCTTCGATGCGAAAGCGCTACGTAAACAATGGAAAGCCGATCGTCGCGCACAGGTAACCGGACGAGACGCCATTGAAGAAGCTATTAACTGAAGGAATCGCACCTTCCAGCACTCCGGTAGGAGTGCAATGTTTATAGAATCTCGGATCTCCATCAGATCTTTGCGGGAGTATTAAGGTTGCTCCGCGCAACCTTATACTCCCGCAAGAAAGAGTTTATAACAATCACCCGTTCTATAAACATTACGTTCCTAACGGAACTCTAGAAAAGACCTTGGTTTATGCCCACAAAAACACCGCAAAAGCGAACGGCCCGCATGACCCCGGTTAAGGCTGAGACGAAGCGGCGCGCGGCTATCGAGAAGCGCCCGCGCGCGGCGACGCTCATCACCGGCGGCACGGGCTTTCTTGGTTCGCATCTGGTGCGGCAGCTTGTCGCCGACGGCGTCAAGGACATTCGCGTTATGGCAACTTCGATTCCCGACTGGCTGGTCGCTTTAGGAGTGGAAACCCTCGAGGGTTCGATCACGAAAGAGAGCGACGTAAAGCGCGCCGTTGAAGGAATCAGCGAGGTCTACCATCTGGCAGGCAAAGTTTCGCGCGAGCGAGAAGATGGGCGGGAAATGTACCAGGTCCATGTTGAGGGCACGCGCCTGTTGTGCGACGCGGCGAAAGCGGCAGACGTGAAGAACATTGTACTTGCGTCTACCAGCGGCACCATCGCGGTTACCGAAGACGGCGAAATAATTCCCGACGAGTCGTATCCGCCCCCACTCGAGATCATTTCCCGCTGGCCTTATTACGCCAGCAAACTCTACCAGGAAATGGCGGCGCTCGAACGTTTCAACGGCAAAGGCCGGCGACTCGTGATCATGAACCCCAGCCTACTGCTCGGACCTGGCGACGACCGCTTGAGTTCCACGAAAGTTGTGTTGGATTTTATGGCGCGGGCAATTAGCGCCGTGCCCTCGGGGGGATTGAGTTTTGTTGATGTGCGAGACGTGGCCAAAGCTTTTCGCGTCGCAATGAAAAAAGGGCGTCACGGCGAACGCTATCTCTTGGGCGTGGCTAACTGGCGGTTCGAACGATTCTTTGGCCGGCTGGAGCGGCTTACAAAAATCTCTGCCCCGAAGTTTGCTTTGCCTGCGAAGCTCATGGTGGCCGGCTCGCAAATTGTCGATTCTCTTTTCCGACAGTGGAACTTCGCTTCCCCCGTTGAACCTGGAGCGATCGAGATGGCGCAGTACTTCTGGTACCTCAACTGCGCCAAAGCTGCGCGCGAACTCGCCTTCCGCCCACGCGACCCGGGTGAAACGCTCCACGATACAGTCTCCTACCTGCGTGAGAATTTTCTAGGTGGCGATGCTTTTGGGAAGTAACGTCTTGGAGGTTAAATGGGAACCGCCATTCCTTTGCGTAACTTTGCGTCTTCCTTTGCGAACTTTGCGGTTTCTGCTGATGGTTTCACCGCAGAGGACGCAAAGAACTCGCAAAGGACCGCAAAGTAAACCGCACCACAACCGTCCGATGATTCTTGCAGCCATTCGTCGTCAAAATCCCGCGCCATAGTTTTTTGCTTACCGTTTTCGCCGCGAATTCCTACACTCTCGATCCGGCACCCCGCTTGCAGCTTCCTGGAGCATGTTTCCACCATCAGTATCAATCTCACAACGATCAACTCCTTATGCAGGTGAGTCCATTGCTCAGCGGGACAGAACCTTCCTCGCCGCTCCTGATAGAAGTCCGCATGTGTTACTGGGCGGTATCCAACGCCGGTGGCGTCGCGAGCGCCGTCGCCGCAGCGTGGGTCGTGCCTACGACATGGCGCGAGAAATCGCGCGCGCGATTCCGGCGAATTCGCGCGTGCTCGACGTTGGTTGCGGCAATGGCTTCATCGCCCACCACCTCTCGGCAATGCTCGGCGCGAACGTCATAGGAATCGATCTCGATCCGACTACCGAAGCGGCGATCGACTATCGACAATTCGACGGCAAACACTTTCCAGTCGCCGATGCGTCAGTGGACGCCGTCTTGCTCTGCTACGTACTGCACCACGCGCAGAAACTCGAC
>JBGQJH010000397.1:0-3107 GCA_041498935.1 Pyrinomonadaceae bacterium
AAGAAGCTCCGTCGCCCGAACCCTCGACTTAGAATCAGGATGCCCGTCGAGGAAAGCCTTGAGAATTACGACACGTTCTTCGAGAGGCCTGGTAAGCGTCAATTCCACTTCTTCAGACTCCGCTGCATCATCGACGCTCGTGCCCGGCTTCTTAGTTTTCGCTGAAGGCTTTTCCTTGCGGGCTGCGGAAGTATTGATTGCCTCCGCACCGGCTTCAGTTTTTGTAGATCGCGGAATCGCAGGTCCTGCTTCATCCGTCGGCTGGCTTGCCGGGGGACCGCTCGCCGCTGGATTTGTCGTTGAACCTGCCGGGGCCTTGTCAAAATCTTCGGTGCTAAACGCCAGCTTCTGCCCGAGCGAACTCACGAAATGTTGCACACCGGCGTTTAGCGCTTCGCTGAAT
Organism: Pyrinomonadaceae bacterium; assembly: GCA_041498935.1. GTDB lineage: Bacteria > Acidobacteriota > Blastocatellia > Pyrinomonadales > Pyrinomonadaceae > PSRF01. The sequence goes on from JBGQJH010000397.1 coordinate 404, forward strand.
TGACCGGCGTCAACGAGCGCGCGCATGCGTTGGCCCATTTCGCCCAGCACCCCTTCAGGAAGATCATTCTGCACCGATCGGCTAAACCGCGTGAACGACATCTTTTCATTGACCGCCAGGACCAGCAGCAAACTTTTCTTTGCAGTTGTGTGCGCGCCGATGTTCCAATCCTTAGCCAGTTCGAGGGAGAAGTCGGAAATGTCCTGACCGCCGGTTGACTGGACCGTCGCGAGGTCAAATTCGATCCCGGTTTTTAGCTTCACGTTTTCCAGGATGTTTTCCAGTTGCTGTTTTGTCTTTTCATCCACGACTCCGGCAAAGTCGTTTACGTGACCGGTTGGCGCCGGGATTTGCTGCTTCGTCTGTGCAAGTTGATTCACACCAAGTGACAGGAAGAGCGCCGCGCTGCAGCAGAGAAGTAGTATCCAGTTTGACTTTCGTTGATCTGATAATTTCATTCTTCTTGACTCTCTTAAAAGTTCAGGCTTCATTCGTGTCGCTGGAGGATGTGCCTGGTCTCTTGGACGCTCTTGACGAATTTTGGTTATCTAGATGGGGGAGCCTGGAAGGCCATGATAACATCGCGTGCTTTTGTCAGCGAGTGGGACTCGCGCGCAGGTCAGCCGCGGATTTACGCAGATGAACGCGGATCGGACTTGTCAGTACCGCCTGCGGACCGGGGTCCCCGACGCGGCAGCCGCGTTGGGGTGGTGGATGCGGGCGGGTAACGTGCGGTGGGTCCACCCGCTACCGCAGATGGTACTGACCTGCGTGTCATCCGCGCTAATCCGCAGCTAAGTGTAATTCGGGCGGTGCTGGAATGCTTATGGCTGATTTTCGGAGGGTGCAGTGAGCGAACTCGATGAAGCGTGGGCCCTCGCGCTGGCGGAAGCTGAAGCGCGCGCGCGTGCGGCGGGACGGAAGGACATCTCTGAGTATCTCGCGCTGCGCAGCGCTAATGATTTGATAAGGAAGATCGCCAGTGAATGGCTGCTCGGGATGTTTGCGGCAGCCGCGGGTAAGGCAAACCGCGCGGGCGCCGCGATAAAGATCTCGACGGAAGAGGCGCATCGCTTCAAAGTTGGCAATGCCGGCATGGTTGGCAGTCGCTTAGGCTTGGAAAGCGGCGTGCGAATGTTAATGGTGGAAGTAGGCTGGCCGCGCGCGCCGCGCGATGGCTTCATTCGCGGCGGTGGTTTGGCTTGCGGCAACGTCAAGCACCGTGGGATAAAATCTGCGAATGAAGAACTCCGACTCGTCCTCAGCCCGAGTGGCATACCGAGTTGGATCGTGGAGGGCAAACGCGGAACGCCGATCGAGGCCCACGAGTTTCATGAAGCAAACGTAAGAAAGCACATTGCAGTGCTGTTGGATGATTCGCGAAATCCATAGCCATCGACATGCTCCTAACGATTTCCGCTAGCCAGTGCACGTTTTCGAACCTCACGAACGACTAAATTATTCAAACCCTCGTAAAACGGCCGGAGATTTAAGTTTTCCGGGTCGATCACGCCGACGTTACCGGGCCCCAGTTTGGGGCACGATGCTTGCCAATAGTGCTGCGGCAATGACGCTCGAGATGATAGGTGTCCCCCATTCGAGCGGTAAGAACACCGGGCTGGCCAACAGTAATCGCAGGAACTCAAATAGTTTTGGTCGACTCGAAAAAGGACTTGAGGAGGGTACTGATGACGAACCGACGCACACTGAAGTTTTCAATTTTCGCGGCCGCAATCCTGGCGCTGTGCTTGCCGGCGCTGGTAGCCGCTCAAGGTGGTTACGGCTATCCGGATTATGGTCGCAACCGCAATGGCAATTACGGTCGCTACGATGAGCGCTACCTAAAGGATTCGATTCAGAGACTGGATCGACTAGCCAAGGACTTTGAAAGCAATCTGAATCACGCGCTTGACCACAGTCGCATCAATGGCTCACGCAATGAAGACAATCTCAACGCCCGGGCCCACGATTTCCGCCGGGCAGTCAGCAATCTAAAATCAAACTTTGGCAACGGCCGGGACCTTAACCGCAGCCGAGACGAAGCGCAGCGCGTGTTGCAGGAGGCCCAGCAGTTTGATCGCCTGGGACGCTCGCGAGCAATCGACAATCGCACGGCGTCTGACTGGTCGCAGATTCAGCAGGAGCTGAGCATAATCTCAGATGCCTACGGCCTGGGATACTACGGCGGCAACAACAATGGCGGCTATTACCCGAATGGTCGCAACAATCCCAACAACCGAAACCGCAACAACAACGACTGGTGGCGCAGAATACCCTGGCCTCACTAAACACCAACGGGTTAGCTCAGTTTCTTAGAAGCGAAGCCTCGTTCCAACTTGAAAGAGTGGGCCGAGGCTTTCGCATGTCGGAGCCTTGATGACAGAATAGCCGCATGGCCGGAACGCTCTACCTTGTTTCTACTCCAATCGGCAATCTCGAAGACATTACTCACCGGGCAGTTCGGGTGCTTGGCGAAGTGAATGTCATTGCCTGTGAAGACACCCGCCACACGAAGAAGCTGCTCAATCATTACGGCATCAACACCCGCACAGTCAGCTATCACGAACACAACGAACGCGAACGCGCTGTCGAGCTGCTCGAGCAACTTAAGGCAGGTTCAGACGTAGCCATTGTTTCCGACGCCGGCACGCCCGGCATCAGTGATCCGGGATTTCGGCTGGCCCGACTCGCCATCGCCAATGAA
>JBGQJH010000398.1:0-3106 GCA_041498935.1 Pyrinomonadaceae bacterium
CCCTTGAGCGAACGAACCGTGTTGCCGCTCTTGTTCTTGATAGTCAGCGTCACCTCCGGGCCGGCGTTTTCGCGCAAGTAGTAAGTGATGTTCGTGCCGTAGGGAGGATTCTCCGCGCGGAAGAACATGTCGCCGTTTAACTCTTCGATGGTCGCCCCGTAGGTGTAACGCGTCTTAAAAAGTGTTCCCGGCTTTACGTCGAAGAGATGGGCAGGTTGTTCAAACATCGGCGCAGACATCTGCTCAAAGGGCGCAATGTCTGCAATCCAGATGGCGCGGCCAAATGTTCCTACAACCAGCTCACGATCCCTTGCCTGGATCGCCATCGCGCGCACGCCCACGGTCGGCAAATTATTTTTTAACTGCACCCAATGTCGGCCTCGATCAATCGTTAAGTAAACTCCAAACTCCGTGCCCGCAAACAACAGGTTTGGGTTAACTGGATCTTCGCGGATCACATAGCTTGATCCGCCGTGCGGCAGATCGCCGGTGATGTCGAGCCACGTCTTACCGTAATCGTTTGTCGCGTAGAGATAAGGCTTGTGGTCTTCGCGCGTATGGGCATCGTAGGCCACGTAGGCAGTGCCTTTGTCAAAACGCGACGCTTCGATCTCTCCAACTACCGCATAAGTCGGCGCGCCGGGCGGGAAGTTTTCCGTCATGTTCGTCCACGACGAACCACCGTTGCGGGTAACGTAGATCGGTCCATCGTCTGCGCCGGTCCAGATCACTTTGGCATCGAGTGGTGATTCAGCAATCGAAAACAGCGCTCCATAACTATGATAGCCGGTGTAATCCTTCTTGCTGCCCTTCAACTCCTTGTCTTGTTGCGCGGTAAGATCGGGACTGACAACCTCCCACTTCTCGCCGCGTTTCGTAAACTTAAACAGATAATTGCTGCCCAGATAGAGTACCTCCGGGTCGTGTTGTGAAATGATCATCGGCGGCGTCCAATCGTAACGAAACGTATGCAGCCCGTGCTTCTTTGCTTCGTCCGCGGCGGGCAGAAGCTCCTTGCGGTCCCACGTGTGCAGGTCGAGCCGCGAGAAGTTGCCAAACTCCTGCACCATGTAGATGACGTTTGGATCCTCCAGGTCCGGCTGGATCGACATGCCATCGCCATTGAAGCGCAACTTTATCCAGTCGTAGTTGGTTATCCCTTCGTTGTCGTAGGTTTGGCTGGGGCCGAGCCAGTGTCCGGTGTCCTGCATGCCACCGTAGACGTAATAAGGATCCTGATTATCGACTGCTACTTCGTAAAACTGGCCAATCGGCAAGACCGCCTGTTGCCAGGTCGCGCCACGATTGTAGGAAATGTCCACGCCGCCATCGCCGCCCAGAATCAGGTGCTCCGGATCTCGGGGATCGATCCAGATGCTGTGCTCGTCGTTGTGCACGTGCTTCATGTTTGACTTTACGAGCGTCTTGCCGCCGTCTGTGGAAATCATCAGATCGAACACCGGCATCCAGATGCGGTTGTCATCGCCCGGATCGACATTGATGCGATCGTAGTAATAGCTGGTCATCGTCGAGTTCATGCGCTGCCAGCTCTTGCCGCCGTCTGCGGAACGAAACACACCGCCACTATCGATAGTTCTCTTGCCGCCGGGCGCCGGTTCACCGGTGAGGATTGCCGCGTAGACAATCTTCGAATTGTTGCGCGCCACCGCAATCGTAATCTTGCCCATTTCCTCTTTCGGCAAGCCGTTCGCGAGCTTCGTCCACTTCCTGCCGCCGTCGGTCGTCTTGTAGAGGCCGCTTTCCGGTCCCGACTCAGCCATGTCGCCGCCACCGAAACGAAAGCGCTGCCACGCCGCCGCGTAAAGCACCTCAGGATTTTTTGGATCTGCTTGCAGGTCGATGAAACCGGTCGTGTCGTTAATAAAGAGTATCTTGCTCCAAGTCTTGCCACCATCGGTGGTTTTGAAAATTCCGCGCTCGCTATTGCGACCCCACTCGTGGCCCATCGCCGCAACGTAAACCGTGTCCGGCTTCGTCGGGTGAATCACGATGGCGCTAATCTGCCGGCTGTCGCCAAGCCCCATGTGCGACCACGTCTTGCCTCCGTCCAGTGACTTATAGACGCCATCACCCCAGGAGTTTGCACGCGTGTTTGCGGGCTCGCCTGTTCCCACCCAAACCAGATTCGAATTCGATTTGGCAATGGCAACTGCGCCAGTCGAAGCGGACGTTTGATTGTCGAAAATGGGAACCAGCGTCGTGCCATTGTCCGTGCTTTTCCATAAGCCTCCGCCCGCCGTGCAAACATAAAAAGTCTTCGGATCATTCTCATCGCCAACGACCTGCCAGACACGACCCGCCGGACTTGATGGGCCAATCAGGCGCCACCTGAATTCGGAGAGCAGGTTGGAATTGAGTTGACTTGAAGCTGCCTGTGCTTGCACCGCCGGGGCAATCGCCAAAACAGACAATAAGAGCATGAACGCAGAAAGCCGCCGGCGCGAGTTAGTCAAAGTCATCTTTCCTCACTTGAACTAATCTGGAATTTGAAGTATCCGCAGATTACGCTGATTGCACAGATTTGGACAAGGGCGTTCGCATTGAACCTGGGACCGCGGGCGTCTCGCCCGCAAGCAGCACCGGAGGCGCCGACTCGTGGCTTTTACATCCGTTGTAGCGTCGCCGATGCGGGCGAGACGCCCGCGGTCCAGCAAGACGTTGACTCACAACTGAAACGGGATAACAATTCGCACGCAACTCATCACTTCCGTGAAAGGCAGAATCCGCCATGCGCCGGTCGCTCATTGTCATAATCGCCTTATCGCTGTTGCTCGTTTCAGTTCCGCAACCAACCTCGCGCGCGCAGACGTTTCACCCCGTCGTGCGTGGTAAGCGCGGCGTCGTCGCTGGTGGCCAGCCATTGTCAGTTGAAGCCGGCTTAAGAATTCTCGAGCATGGCGGCAACGCGGTCGATGCGGGTGTGGCAACTATACTCGCTGCTTCAGTCATCGAGTTTTCCCACTTCTCTTTCGGTGGTGAGGTACCAATCCTGATCAAACTTCGGGGTAGCGGTCTTCGGGGCAGTAGCCCGACCGTCAGGGAGGGCTCAGGTCTTCGGGGCAGTAGCCCGACCGTCAGGGAGGGC
>JBGQJH010000399.1:0-3083 GCA_041498935.1 Pyrinomonadaceae bacterium
GTCGCCTTGTGTATCTGTCTCTTCAGGCGGTGAATGGTTCGCCGGGCGACCTTCAGTTGCGCGTGGTCGTGAGCTGACAAGGCTTCGTCTCGCTTCTTCTTCATTTCACGAATGCGCGCCTTGATCGAGGCCTTATCAACGCCTACGACGTCATGGTGTTCATGCTTGATGCCGAGGGCTTTGGAAAGGGCCACCAGCAGGTGCTCTTTGTTTAGTTGGGTGTAGCCTTGCAAGGCTTCGTGCTCGTTGCCTTTGGCGATCTCGCGCAGCTCGGCGACGGTTTTGTGTTTCAACTGTTCGAAGGTGTAGTCCATTGCAGCCACTTCTCCTGATTGGTTTTGTAGACGAAGAATAAGCCAAAGAACCTGGGGACCGCAAAGATCGCCAGGGAGTTCTCCAGGTCCCTTTGCGTCTAACTCCGCGATCTTTGCGGTTAAAGGATCTTACATAGCTGCGAGTTGCCGGCTTAGCCCAGTATCTGCTTCAGGTGTTTCTTCATGTGGTCAACGTAGTCGCGCATGAACCAGTCCAACGTAACCGGTTCATTCTCGCTAAGACTGTCTGAAGCGATCTGGTGAAGGTTGTGCTTGTAGCGCAACTTTGTGCGCGCCTCTTCGGGAACAAACGACATCACGTGCAATATATGCTGATTGTACAGTTGCCAAAGCTGAACCAGCTCCGGCCATGGTTCGGCCTGATAATTCTGAGCGCGAACCCAACCCTCCTGTTCATATCCGGCAAAAACAAGATCGTCGGTAAACTGTGCGCGCACAAAACGCTGGTGGTTGTTGGAAGCTGAGTCAATCAGGTGGCCAATGATTTCTTTTGGCGACCATTTGCCTTCGGCCCTGGGAACCTGACTCTGCTCGGCGGAAATCTGTAGCAGTCGCTGGGAAGCGGTGCTGATCGTTTGATGAAAGTCATCGAGAAAATCTTGCATATGTTTTCCCCTGTCCTTACCTTGCGGCTCTTGCCAAATTCTTTGCATCCTTCGTGGTTATGTTTGTTTGATTGAATTGAGCCTCAACAACTTTGGAACCGCAAAGAACGCAAGGTTCGCGCAAAGAGCCGCGAAGAGCTGCCAAAAGTAAGATTCTAGAAATGCGGATCGCTGTGATAATAACGCATGCCCCTTAGCGGAGACCATATCTTTTCCAATCCGCCCTAATCCGTGTTCATCTGTGGCTTAAGGTCTTAGTCATCAGAAACGCCGGCAACGACTCCCCGTCCGGCGTTTCTATTTGGATGGCTTCCGCCTTCGTATAACCTCTGGCTAAATACAATGGCTCGCCAGGGAGGGTGGCCACCAATTCGATCCGCGTGAACCTCGCTTTCTGTGCCGCGTCTTCGCAGGCCCTTAGTATTCTGCTGCCAATGCCCTTTCGCGACCACTTAGGAAGGACATAGAAAGCGCGAATGCGGGCCGCTTCAGTCGCCGGATCAAGCAAGAGATCGATCTGGTCCGACTTTGATTGGTCGCCGCCGAACAAAGTCTTTCGTTTGCTCCAGCCGCCGCTGCCGGCAATTTGCTTCTCGACTTCCGCGACAAAATAGGTTTCGTCTTGTATGAGTTGGGTGTCAACTCCGAAGACGTGTGACAAAGCGCTTGCGATTTGCGCCCGCGAATAATGCTGCACGCTTAACCCGGTAACAGATTCGTGTATTAGTTCCCGGAGCGCGGGAATGTCTTGGATCGTTGCCAGACGAACGTCTATGTTCATGAAATCTGCAATGCTCGACTAAGAACTTGATCAGGCGGTATAAATTAAGTTGGAATGCAACTTAAAGCAACAGACGGCAGTTCATTTTGAGCGAGGGCGGTCAAGCATGGCGAATGCCAGAAACGTAAGAGACATGAGCGACGAGCAAGTTGAAGAGCGGATCGCCCGGCTTGCGTTTGATGGAGATGCGCTAAGGTATCGAGAGTTTTGTGCGAAGCTTAAGGCCGGGTTGCCGGAAGGCACTGGCGTGGCGCTTCGCGGCAGTGTGGTTACCGATAAGCGCTGGGAAGACGGCAAGCCGTTTGATGCTAAGGGGCGCGGCAGCAGTGATCTCGACGTTACGCTGGTCGGCGATAAGGTGATGGAGTATTGGAATGAGGATGCGTTCTATATTAAGGGTCTACACACCAGGCCGCTGTGTGACGAGGATCCGGCGATTGCGCCAGCCCTCAAGGCGCTGCGTGAGGAGCTACAAATACTTGCGCAGAGACCGGTAAACTTTCAAGCCACCGCAAACCTAATACTGTATGCGCGCGACGTTTTGTTTGACGAGCCTTACTACACGGTGATCGAGGCGCAGAAAGCCCCGTGATTGTTAAGCTGCTCAGTTACAATATTCGCTTTGGTGGACGAGGACGCGAAAGGGAACTGGCTCAAGTCATTCGCGCCGCCGCCCCGGATCTGGTCGTTTTTCAGGAAGCAATAGATCCGGATGTCATTGGCCGCCTGGCTGTCGCTGCCGATTTTCCCTTCTGGGCTGCACGTCGCGAGCATTCCATCGGCTACCTCAGCCGGTTAGAGACAAGCCATCATGACTGGCACTATCCGGCCGGCGCCAAGCATTCCTTTCTGGAAATTGTTCTCAAGGGCAGCGAGGGTCGAGTTTTTGGTCTTCACCTCAGCTCGATGTTTTCCAAGTGGAGCGAGCGACGCAGGGTGCGGGAGATTCGGGCCTTACTGAAAAGCATTGAGAGACACCAGCATGGTTTTCATGTTCTGGTCGGAGACTTCAACACGCTTGCGCCCGGCGAAGTCCTTGACGTTCGTCGCCTGCCCGCATGGATTCGCGGGCTCGTTTGGTTAAGCGGCAGCGACATGCAACGCGAAACCATCCAGCTCATGCGAGACGCTGATTACGTTGACGGATTTCGCCTGCTTCACCCGTCAGACCAGGGCTACACTTTTCCTGTTTGGGATCCACACCTGCGGCTGGACTACGCATTCGTTCCCAGCGGGTTCGCCGATCGACTGATTGACTGCGAAGTAATCATTCAGCCCGAGGTGACGGCCAAGGCCTCCGATCATTTCCCTTTGCTCGCTCGTTTGGACTTTAAGTGAGCATCGTCAGTCTTGCCTTAAAGA
>JBGQJH010000400.1:0-3064 GCA_041498935.1 Pyrinomonadaceae bacterium
CGGTAGCGACCGGGTGCGGGACTCAAGTCGCGCTTGGTGCGCATTCTTTGCCCCAATCTGATCTGCGTTCTGTTTTCCACGTTGAATCCAATACCCGGTCGCTACAACTATCAGAACCGGGAGCGGTAGCGACCGGGTGCGGGACTCAAGTCGCGCTTGGTGCGCATTCTTTGCCCCAATCTGATCTGCGTTCTGTTTTCCACGTTGAATCCAATACCCGGTCGCTACCGCTCCCGGTTCTGATATTGAGTGCCACGCTATTCTGGACAGTTCGCAGCGATTGTGAATAATCTGGGCTAGCCTAATTCAGGGAGCGTTACGCCCAAAGTCAGTTATGAGTGTGTCCGTCGCGGAAAAGCTTGCCGTGCCAGGCGTACAGGCGCCGCAAGCGCCATTAATCATTGCGCTGCGCAACATCTTCGCGAGTCTCGCGTTGACCATCCTTACGCTCGCGCTTACCGGATCGATCTGGCGCGAGCAGGGTTATGAAATGCTCATCGTGGCGATGGGCTGGCCCCACGTCCTGCTCGGGTTCGCGTTCTTCTTTGGCAGGGTGCTGCGTGGCGAGAAAGACAGTCGCCTGACTTTCCTCTTCCTCGCTTTCGTGACCGCCACAATCTGCGCCGTCCACTACGGCTACTCGATCACCGGCCTGATTTATCTTTACTTTCTCTTTCACCTCTTTCGTGACGAGATCTTCGTTTACTTGCAAACGCGAGCGCGCCATCGCCCGGGGTCCAGAGTTTACGCGGTGGCCGGTGTCGCGCCGCTGATTCTGCTGATCCTTCTGATTCCAAAACAGCAGGCGTTTCGACACGACCTGCGTCGAGTGGAGTTTACTGGTACGCAAGTCTCCAGCAAAGATTGGACACTGATTCCGTTTAAGGCTGTTCCTAATTCGCGCGGCCGGGACTTTTACTTCTACTTGCAGGCCCCGCAAACAGTGGGCTTGCGAGCATTTATCACGCATGCCAGCGCCGGCAACGTGAGAAGCGACGGCGAGATGATGGTGGGAAATCACAAGTGGGATCAGGCTGAAGATCTGGTTTTTCAGCCCCACTACGCTGGCGATGCAGAAGGGCCTGCCAGTAATACAACTTCCACGAGCGGCGAAGTGCCGGTCTTATTAACGGGGGGCCATTCAGTAGGACAAACTTTCACCGCGGAAAAAAATAATCTTGACGGCATCTGGCTGCCGATCGATCGCTTTGAACAAAGCGCCGAATCGACGCGCTTCGTCTTCCACGTCGCCTCGCCGCCGTTGCTTCCTTATCCAGTGCTCGTGGATCGCCTGCGCCTTGCACTGATGCTGATCCTCGCTGCCGTAGTGCTCTGGAGATTGATCCCTGGTCCGGGAAAGAGTTGGCAGTTATGGATCTATCTTGCAGTGCTGGTCGGAGCATTCGGCGGCACGCAGACAATTCTCAAATCTTCAAACAATGCCGGTTATGCTTTTCCTTTGATCTTCCAGTTTGCCGTCGTCTTTCACTACTGGAGCTGGTATGTATTTTCATTCGACAAGCTGCGCGCAAATCCCTCGCCGCCCGCGCGACCTGCATCCGGCTTGCGTCCCTACGACAAGCTGCTCACTTACCTGACCAGCAAACCACACTTCACTGCCACCGTGATTGTGCTGAACCTGATTTCGGCTGTTGGAGTGCTTTGGTACTACAGACTTGGGGGCTCGGGGGCGTTGCGCTACTTTCTTGACTATAACTACTTCCTTTACTTCCTGGTGTTCCACGTCACCTTTAGCTTCAGGCCCAGGCTTCGCCGCGCAAGTGACGTAATGAAAACCGGTGCTGCTTGAACGCTGCGACTGCGATAAGAGATTAACCGCAAAGTGCGCGAAGGAAATCCGCCAAGTTGCGCAAAGAGAGCTTTGCGGCTCTTTGCGTCCAGCTTTGCGACCTTTGCGGTTTGCCCTGACTAAACAATCGCACCAACCGCTCACCACTTATTGCGGCTCACTCTTGTATCGGGGAACATAGTCAACGTAGTTCTGCCAAAACGCATCGAGTCCTAAGATTTCCTCATCGGTGAGCGGACGCTTCACTCGCGCGGGAATTCCCATGACCAAAGAGCGCGGTGGAATGATTGTGCCGGGCGAAATCAATGAACCAGCGGCGATCAGCGACTGCGCCCCGATGCGCGCGTCGTCCAACACAATCGAGCCGATGCCGATCAGCGCACCGCGCTCGACATAACAGCCGTGCAACGTGACGCTGTGGCCCACCGTCACTTCGTCTTCGAGAATGGTTGGATGTGAGCCGGTGCGGGTATGGACGACGCAGTTATCCTGAATATTCGTCCGATCGCCGATGCGGATGTAGAACATGTCGCCGCGCAGGACAGCGTTACACCAGATTGATGATTGCTCACCAAGGTGTACATCGCCGATTACCTGCGCGCTCACGTCGACGTAGGCGCTGTCTGGGATACGCGGATGAACTCCACCAAACGGTCTGATCATATTTTTGCGTCATAGTAGCATAGCTGGGACCGCGGACATGGCGGTGTCCCCGGCAGATGTCTTCTATCTGACGGGGTGCTCGTCTTGTCCGCATTGAGCGCCTAAACGCGAACAGGTTTGGAGTGTGGGCTGTTACCAACACCTGTGTTAAATTGAGGTCATGATCAACCGGCGACTCTCGTCGATCATTCTCGCTGCAATTCTTTTAGTGGTAAGTTCCTGCGCGGGCTCGCTCTTCAAAGTGAAGCCCGTAGTCGAACTGCCGCCGCTCGCGGGCAACGTGAAAACGGCGAGTGCGGGCGGCGTGTCGGTAAAGGTGGCGCCGCTCATGACCGATGAGGAAAGCCAGGACCTCTTCGAAGCAAACCTGCCTTTGAGCGGAATCTTGCCGGTGCGATTGGAGCTTGTTTTCGAGAGCGGCATGCCGGTCGAGATCAAGGGCGCACGTTTTCGTTTGCGCGATGGTGAAGGGCATGAATGGAAACTGATAACGCCGAAGCAGGCCATCTCGCGCATTCTGAAAGCAAACGACGTCTACGCCTACAACCCAAATTCTCGCAAGCAATTCGAGAAAGAGTTTGCAGCCTACGC
>JBGQJH010000401.1:0-3058 GCA_041498935.1 Pyrinomonadaceae bacterium
AAGTAAACATTGTCGTCGAGCCGGGAACGATCCACGCCATCGTCGGCGAAAACGGCGCGGGAAAATCCACCGCGATGCGCATCGCTTACGGCTTTTATAAGGCCGACAGCGGCGAGATTCTCATCGATGGCCAGGTGAGAAACATCCAGACTCCACACGATGCGATTGCGCTCGGAGTCGGCATGGTGCATCAGCACTTCATGCTGGTGGCCACCATGACCGTCGCCGAGAACATTGTGCTTGGCGCCGAGCCGGGAAGTGCAGTGGCTCTGGATCTGCACCAAGCCTCCGCCGACATTCAAAAACTTTCCGAAGAATTCAAACTCGCGGTTAATCCCAACGCTGTTGTTGAGCATCTTTCGGTGGGACAGCAACAGCGCGTGGAATTGTTGAAGGCATTGTATCGCCATGCGCGCTTGCTAATCCTCGACGAACCTACGGCCGTCTTAACGCCGCAGGAGGTGGAAGAGTTCTTCGCCATTCTGCGACGCATGCGAGCGCAGGGAAAAACTGTCGTCATCATCACGCACAAGCTGTCGGAAGTTCTGGCAATCTCCGACGAAGTGACTGTCATGCGCGACGGCCGCGTTGTCGGTCGTTTGCAGACTAAGGAAACAAACGCCGCCGAGTTGGCTCGTCTGATGGTTGGTCGTGAAGTTCTGCTGCGGGTTGAGAAATCGGACGCCAAAGTGGGCGGGACGGAGCTGAACGTCAGGGGGCTTTCCGTGCTCACTACCGAGGGGACGAAGCGCGTCGATAACGTTTCGTTTGCGGTGCGCCAGGGCGAAATCCTCGGGATCGCCGGAGTGGAAGGCAACGGTCAAACGGAGTTGATTGAAGCGCTCGCGGGTCTGGTAGCACCTTCGCACCTTTCCGGCGAAATCCAACTGGAGCAGCGAGACATTACGCGGTCTGACGCGCGTTCGCGGCGCGAGTTTGGCATTGCACATATTCCCGAGGACCGCCACCGTCGCGGGCTGCTGCTTGATTTCAGTCTCGCCGAGAATTCCATACTGGGAGTGCACTACCGAAAACCGGTAGTCTCTTTTGCCGGCGTGTTCCTGGATGATCAGGCCATTCGCGCGCGCGCTGCCGAAATTATCGAAGCCTTCGATGTTCGTCCCACAAATCAGGATCTTCCGGCGCGGGCGCTTTCCGGTGGAAACCAGCAGAAGTTAATTATCGGGCGCGAGTTTGAGTTGCATCCGAAATTGCTGCTGGTGTCGCAGCCAACCAGGGGCGTGGATATTGGCGCCATCGAGTTTATTCATCGCAAACTGGTGGCGCTGCGCGATGCGGGCTGCGCGGTGTTGCTCGTCTCCGCCGAACTCGAAGAGGTCACAACGCTCGCGGATCGGTTGCTGGTTATTCACAAAGGCCGCATCGTGGGCGACGTCGATCCGAAAGTCGCTACCATCGAAGAGATTGGTTTGTTGATGACGAGGGGACACTAGGGGCATTGCCGATTGCCGATTTGCGATTGCCGATTGAGTCTGTTTTGAACTTTGTTCTTTGAGCTTTGTACTTTGCCCTGGTGTACCCCCAACTGCAACTGGTTTGTGCCGAAGCATAAAGAACGACGGTCAAAGCGCAAAGAACAAAGTTCAAAGAACAAAGTACCAAGTTACTAAGTTCAAAGCACAAAGCACGAACTTCAAACTCAATGAAACTATTACGCGAACTCTTCTTTCCGCTGATTGCCGTCGTTGCCGCTTTTGTGATCGGAGGAATACTCATTCTGATCATTGGCGACAATCCCATCGAGGCCTACAGGCTTCTTTTGGGCAGTGCGCTTTCCTGGCCCGACGGCATTGGCTACACGCTTTTTTACGCGACGCCGCTTATCTTCACCGGACTCGCCGTGCTGGTTGCCTTTCGCTGCGGCCTGCTCAACATCGGCGCCGAGGGCCAATTGTATGTAGCCGCTTTTGCCACCGCCTGGGTCGGAATCACTCTCGCTAATCACTCAGCGTGGATACTCCTGCCGCTCTGCTTCGTGGCGGCGATCTTAGCCGGCGGTGTTTGGGGCGCAATCCCCGGCGTGTTGAAGGCGCGTTTCGGTTCTCATGAAGTCATCAACACAATCATGTTGAACTTCGTTGCGGTCGCGCTCGTCAGCTACTTCACGCAGTATCATTACAAGGTCCCCGGCGATCCGATTATGGAAACTTCGCCGATCGGCGGCGGCGCCCACATCGCCCGGCTCGGCAAGTTCATTCCCGGATTGCCCGAGCGCATCCCGCTCAACCTGGCATTCATCCTGGCTCTCATTTGTTGCGTCCTGGTGTATCTATTTCTCTGGCGCACCAAGTGGGGTTACGAATTACGCGCAACCGGCGCCAATCCCACCGCGGCCGAGTATGGCGGTATCTCGATTCGCAAACAGATCATAATTGCCATGACGATCTCCGGCGCGCTGGCGGGAATGGTTGGGATCAACGAGGTGCTTGGTTATCGCTATCGCTACTACGACGGCTTTTCCGCGAACTACGGCTTCACCGGTATCGCGGTCGCTTTGCTGGGGCGGAATCATCCGGTTGGCGTTTTACTGGCGGCGTTGCTGTTTGGCATGCTCATTCGCGGTGGGATCTTCGTTGACGCCTTCACTAACAATGTGACAAAGGATCTGGTTGACGTGCTCCAGGGAATTGTGATTCTTTTCGTTGCCGCCGAAGCTTTGCTCCGCGGCCCATTTAGCAAGTTTGGTTTGCTGAAAAGCTCGAAGGTGTAAATCCCGCGAAGGGGTAAATCCCACGAAGGGGTAATCGATGGCAGAGATATTTACGATAGCGCTCATCTGGTCGACCATCCGGCTGTCAACGCCATTAATCCTGGCCGCTCTCGGCGGGCTATTCTCCGAACGCTCAGGCGTCATCAACATTGCCCTTGAAGGAATGATGCTGGCCGGAGCTTTCACAGCCGCGGCGGTGACTTATGCGGCGGGTAATCCTTTTGTCGGACTCGCTGCCGGTATGGCCGCAGGAACTTTGATTGCCGCGATTCATGCGGTCGCTTGTATTCGTTACAGAGCTGATCAGGTTGTCACGGGCACGGCCAT
>JBGQJH010000402.1:0-3021 GCA_041498935.1 Pyrinomonadaceae bacterium
CAAATAATAGATGCCGTCATACTTCGCAGTTTCACCGGAGCGCGAATCACCGCAAACAACAGCCGGACGATGAATGGTGACCGGCAATTCTGATTTCAGCGCCTCAACTTCCAGCTCCGCCAGGTATTTGGTTTCTTCATAATAGTTGCGGAAACCGGCTTGGTGCTGCAGTTCGTTCTCCAGAATCCTGCCGGTGCGTTTGCCGGCGACGTAGCAGGTGGAGATGTAATGATAGTGGCTGAGACCAGGCAGCGAACGGGCAAACTCGTTGACGTTGCGCGTGCCCTCGAGGTTTACCCGGAGTCCCAGTTCGCGCGCCACTGCCAGGTCATAGATTGCCGCCAGATGAAAGAGGATGGTCGACTCGGAACGAGCTGCTTCCAAGTCAGCCGGCGACATTCCCAGATTGAGTTCTGTTATGTCGCCGGGCAGCAGGGTGAAGTCGGAGACGGATCTGCCGGCTTGTTCAGCAAGCCTCTCGAGTTCCTCCTGCGCGCGTTCGGCGAAAGCCGGTTGCACGAGCAAAAGGAAGCGCGCGCCTTCCCTTGCCAGACGCCGCAGCAAGCGGCTCGCAATGAAACCGGGAAAGCCGGTTAGAAAAATTGTTTCTTCTGCCAACATGGAATAATAAACCCTTGGGAGCGGACCGGGTACTAGCACTCAACCCGGTCCTGGAGCTCTCTTACAATCAGGCAACCATAGGTCGTTTGCCAGGTTGAATCCAAAACCCCGTCTGATTAGTCAGCTTTCGCTTCGCCTCAACAGGCCGAGTATAATTCAGCATTCCGAAAGCAACATAACCAGCGTCCTGGATTCTTGGTTGATGACGCAGAAATGGATAGCAACCAGATGATCATGTACCTATCGGCGCGGAAGACAGCGACTCTTATCCTACTCCTTATGTTGGCGGTCATTATCCCTCTGTCTGCGCAACAGAAGCCTGACTGCACGGTACGCGTGACGCTGCTGCAAGTGAACGACGTCTATCAATTTGCTCCGGTCGATCTGGGAACGCGCGGCGGCTTAGCGCGACTCCTGACCCTGAAAAAAGAGATTGAGAAGCAGTCGCCAAACACCCTCTTCCTGCTTTCAGGAGATACGATTTCGCCTTCAGTTGAATCTATTACTTACAAAGGCGCGCAAATGATCGACGCCTGGAATACGGCCGGTCTCGACTACTCAACCTTTGGCAATCATGAGTTCGACTTTGGTCCCGACGTGCTGCGCCAGCGAATGAAGGAGTCCAAATTCAAGTGGATCGTTGCCAACGTGATTGATAAAAAAACGGGCCAGCCATTCGGCGACGCGCCCGCTTATGTGATACGCGAGTTTGACGGCGTGAAGGTTGGAATATTCGGGCTGACGCTGGAGGAAACGAAGATTACTTCGCGGCCCGGTCCGGATGTTGAGTTTCTCAATCCCTGTGAAACGGCAAGGAAGATGGTCTCAGAGATTCATGCGCGCGGCGTGAAGACCGTAATCGCGTTGACGCATCTCTCGATGAGCGAAGATAAGGAAGTTGCTCGTTGCTCCGGGGTTGACGTAATCATCGGTGGCCATGAGCACACGCTGCTGGAGTCGTCTTCCGGAGGCGCGCCAATTTTCAAGATGACTGCCGACGCTCGCGAGCTGGGACAAATAGATCTGAACATCTCGAAGAATACCGGCGCGGTCGAAAGCATCGACTGGAAAGTTATCCCGGTAACCGACAAGATAAAAGACGATCCGCAATTCGCCGCCATCAATCGCAAGTATGGCGCGCTGCTGAAGGAGCTTTCCGTGCTTGTCGGCCGCACCGCCGTAGATTTGGACGCCAGGAGTGCGGTTAACCGAACCCAGGAAACAAACATCGGAGATTTTATTGCCGATGCCTTCCGCGCGACGACGGCCTCGGACGTGGCCTTGATGAATGGGGGCTCGATTCGCGCGGATGAGATAATTCGTGCGGGCTCGTTAACGAAGAGAGACGTGTTATCGATGCTTCCCTTCAAGAACAAAGTAGTAAAGGTGGAACTGAGCGGCGCAACCTTGCGCCAGGTGCTGGAGCACGGCGTGGCTCGCAGTGCGGAGGACGCGGAACCGGGCCGCTTTCCGCAAGTGTCTGGTATAACATTCACCTTTGATGCGACGCGTCCGCCGGGCTCGCGAATCGTAAGTTTGACAGTTAACGGTAAGCCTCTGGACGAAAAGAAAAACTACACGCTCGCGGCCACCGATTACGTGGCCATCGATGGCGGAGACGGATACGCGATGTTGAAAGGGACGCACTTGCTTATTCCGCCAGACCAGGCGAAGTTTGACTCCGACGTTTTGCAGGCGGCGATAATCGCCAGGAAAGTGATTGCCCCAAAAGTGGACGGCCGCATCAAACGTCTGGACAAGGATCAAAAAACCCAGACCGATTGCAATTGAACACACGATGAATGACGACGCTTACGAGGATGACGCTTCGCCGGCAGCGAAGTATGAAGCCAAGCAGCTTTTTCAGGAAGCCTATCAGGCCCAGCTCGCGGAGAACTATGAAGAAGCCATCGAGCTTTACAAGCGCTCCATAGAAACCTATCCGACCGCCGAAGCCCACACATTTCTCGGCTGGGTTTATAGCTTTCAGAACCGCTACGACGAAGCAATAGAAGAATGCCTGGAAGCAATTCGCGTGGATGAGACGCTGGGGAATCCTTACAACGATATCGGTAGTTACCTGCTAGCCAAGGGCGATTCTTACAGCAGCGTGCGCTGGTTCAAGCGCGCGCTGTATGCGCCGCGTTATGAGTCTTACGCCTTTCCGCATTTCAACCTCGGCCGGATTTACGAGAGGCGCCGCAAGTATCTGGAAGCAGCCCGGCACTATGGCAAGGCGCTGGAGCAACAACCGGGGTTCACGGAAGCAGCCAGCGGACTTCATCGCATGCAAGCGCTGCTGAACTGAGTGATGAGTGAGTGCTCAGTTAGCCAGCAGGCCATTTTCCATTTCTAATTTATCAGTTTCCATTTGAAGACGAGGAGAATACTGAGGGCTAC
>JBGQJH010000403.1:0-2997 GCA_041498935.1 Pyrinomonadaceae bacterium
CGCGCTTCGTGGTGCGCGTAACGGAGCCAGAAAGGAGATGTTACCGGCCCGTTGATCGTACGGTAGAGATAGGTTTTTTCCAACGCCGAATAGCGCGCATGGAAATCAGGAGCAGCAACCTGCGCTGCAATGACACGCACGTCCTTCCCAACATTTCCATTGATCGCGGCGCGAAGTTTTTCCGGAGTTATCTCCTTTTGCAGCTCCACGCTCGCAACCTGCCCTTCGGCATGCACGCCTGCATCCGTTCTGCCTGATCCATGCACTACCACGTTGCGGCCTTCGATTTGGGAAAGAGCTTCGCTCAGCTCGCCCTGCACGGTGCGCAGCTCGCCCTGCATCTGCCAACCGTGAAAGTCTGTGCCGTCGTATTGAATGGTGAGCTTTACATTCATTTTGGTGCGGATTAGAGAACGATGTATGGAAGATCAAACCATTTTCCATTTTCCATTCTCATTTGCCATTTTGAAACCACTCGTAGTCCGCCTAGATCAGAAATGATAGTGAACCAAACGCCGTTCGGCTAAATGACAAATGAAAAATGAGAAATGGAAAATCTGTTCCCTGCTCCTGCCCTCTGTTTACTGCCTCCTGCCTACCGCCCTTTCCTGCTGCCGGGCTTGATTGCCGGCTCGCCTCGTTTACAAGCCTCACAAAGATCCGGGTCAACTGAAGGCACAGCGAGCGTGGCCAGCGCAATCCGCGCCACCCCCACGTTGGCTTTGCCTGATGAGCGATCGATGATCGAAGCTGCTGCAATTACCTTCGCGGCGCTGGCCTGCAATGCTGCAACCGTTTCGCGCGTGGAGCCGCCCGTAGTCACAACGTCTTCAACTACCAGCACTCGCTCGCCTGGTGAAACCGAGAAACCGCGGCGCAAAACCATCTTGCCGTTTTCGCGCTCGGTCCAAATGAAGCGGGCGCCAAGGGAGCGCGCTACCTCGTGCCCGATTATGAGACCACCGATTGCGGGAGCAGCGACCGTCTGAATGTTTTCAGTCCGAAAGTGTTCTGCAATGCTCCGACCAAGGTTTTCCGCTTCGCGTGGATGCTGCAACACCAGCGCGCATTGTAAATAGATCGCGCTATGCAAACCGCTGGTCAGCACGAAGTGCCCCTCCAGCAGCGCTCCGGTTTCTCTAAACTTCCGGATTACTTCTTCCGATCGCAAACTCTTATTCCCCTATGCCGGCGGCGCAGTCGTGTTACAATCCGGGCGCGATGCCGCCCTTTCCGAATCTGGTTTCTGATTCAACCCTCGTCCAGGAGACAATCGATCTGCTGCGCGTTTCCGGAGGCCGCGCGAACGCTTCCCAGATTGTCGACGCAGTTTTCAAAGTATCTCACATCGACGAAGAGTTGGCGGGCCTGCTGGTTGGCGATCTGGTAAAGGGTGACCGGCGGTTCAAGATCATCGACGGCAAGACAATCGAACTACAAGCGTATGACTCCGAATCGCGACTGCTTGAGGAACTCGATTTTGTCGTGGTCGACATTGAAGCCACAGGCGCGAAGATGCCGCCGAACCGCATCATTGAACTCGGCGCCTATCGTATTCGCGGTGGTCGGATAGTAGATAACTTTAGGACGCTGGTGAATCCAGAAATTTCGATTCCCCGCTTCGTTATGGCGCTGACCGGCATCACCAACGAGATGGTAAAGCAGGCGCCACTCTTCGCCGAAGTCGCTCCCAAATGGTTGGAATTTGTCGAGGACGCCGTGCTCGTAGCTCACAATGCGCCCTTCGACACGAATTTTCTCAACCACGAAATCTCGCGCGTCTATCCTGGCCATCGAATGATCAATCCGCATCTTTGCACCGTCACGTTGTCACGGCGCGCGGTGCCCGGCCTTCTAAACTACCGGCTGGAAACTGTCGCCGACCACTTCTCGATTCCCATCTTCGACCGCCATCGCGCCGGCAGCGACGCACTGGCCACCGCGGAAGTCTTTCTCAGGATTTTGACCCGGCTTGAACAGCACGGCGTCCGTGATCTGGCTGCTGCGCGCACTTTCCAGTCCCCAGATAGCATGCAGAACGGCAAAGAAACAGAATCAAGCCCCGCGCCACAGCTCTTGCCGCTAGTTTCCGGGTTCTAGACTTTCCTCGGCCCCAGGCCTGGACTTCTCTTTCAATAAGCGACGCGTCACAAAGAAGACGATTATCAACAACGCGAGGCCAATGCCAATCCACGGGTAGTCCTTCTGTAATACCTGCATCGCCTGCGTGCCATAGCGGATGGCAAAATAACCCAGGAATAAGAAGCGGATAATACGACCGACTATGATGGCAACCGCAAAGCGGATCACGCTGAAACGAAACACGCCGGCCGTGATCACAAACAACTTGAGAGGAAACGGTGGCGGCATCAGCGAAACCACCAGCACGGATAGCAAGTCGTAGCGATCGATTAGCTCCTTGACTCTCTTTTGCTTCGCTGGTGAAAACTTGCCCAGCGCCCGGCTCCCCGCGCGGCGCGAGATGTAATACAGGATCAGACAACCAATCGCCGAGCCCGTCGTAGCCAGCAAGACATACACAATCATCAGGCGCGGATGAGCTATTGTCAGCAGGATCAGCAGCGCATCCGCGGTGCTGGGGAGCGGTACGAAAGACGAATCGAGCAAGCTAACTGCAAACAAACCAAACGGTCCGAGCGCAACAAAAAAGCTGGAGACACGCGTCAGGCTGTTTGTTAAATTCGGAAATAGTTTCAACTAAGAATGCCCTTTCGGTAGTTCACATCAGTTCTAATATCTCATTAGCACCTTCGCCTTAGCCAGTTGCTAATGAGACCGAGCTGAGTTTGGAAAAGTCGTACCTCTTTCGTCTGCTACACGGAGGTCAATCCGTCCCGATTCCGGCTCCGGGTTCTGCCCCATCGCGCGGTCCCTGGTAAGTTACCTCCGCCGCATTTGCATCTTCAGGGCGCGGGTTCCGCCGGTTCACAATCGCGTAGACAAACAATATCAAGAATCCGATGGCGCAAACGATGC
>JBGQJH010000404.1:0-2995 GCA_041498935.1 Pyrinomonadaceae bacterium
AGAGCCGAGCATTCGAAAGAGCAGGCGCGGATTTGCGCGGCCGTTTTGGATATTGACGATGAGACTGGTCGCGCACGGGAGATTCTGCGTTTGAACCTCGCGCATGAGCAGTAAGAGAGTGGGCAGCCTGAAAGGCTGCAAGATAGTAGCCGGTGGTCGAAGCGCAGCGCAGACCACCGGTGAACGTGGAAAACAAGCAGCACCCTGATCCAGGGTGCTAATTCCTTCGACCTAACGCTCCCGGTGGTCTGCGCTACGCTTCGACCACCGGCTACTTTCGTCCAACCCTACGGGTTGAAATGACCGCCCACTTTCTTACTGCCCACTGCCCACTGTTTTAGGCTGGGCCTTCTTCCGCCGGAACCTTTTCACCTGATGATTGGGACTTGATGAGGGGCGGGGCCAATAGCCGCTGGGCATATCCTTCCGGAAACGAACGTACCCGACCGGTTGCATCCGTAATCACGTGCCCGGTTTCGCCCTCGGAGATGATCTGGCCGTCTGACGCGCGCACAATCTCGTAACCAAATCGCAGCGAACGCTTGCGCATCTCGGTGATGTGGGTGCGAATCAGCAGTTCGTCGTCGTAGTAAGCCGCCGCCTTGTAACGGCAGTAGCTCTCAGCAACCACCAGGAAGGCGTCTTCATTCTCTTCCATGTCCCGGTAGGAAAAACCACGAGCGCGGCAAAACTCCGTGCGGCCAATCTCAAACCAGATGAGGTAGTTTGCGTAGTAGACAATCCCCATCTTGTCGGTTTCCGAATAGCGCACGCGCAAAAGCGTCTCGTGCCACTCTCCTAAGACGTTCTCTGGGGCCGGACTTGTCATCTGAGCCTTATGCCTTCAAACTCTTACCCGCAAGAGTTGCGTGATCAGCCTGAGTTGCGATTAGTTAGAACGTTTAGCGGACTATAAGAGCGAAAGCCCAACATGTCAAAGCGAATTAGCCGTTTCCTGGTCCTGATTATTGTCTTCACGCTGGCAACGGCGGCCCTCCCGGCAAAACGCTCTGCCCGTGTTCCGGCGCCGCAGGGTGCCAGCGTTGCCAGCAGCGCCGCCCGTAACACAGCCATCGTCGCCGCCACCACGGAGGTGCTGGAGGAGACAAGCGAAATCAGAGAGCTGCCAATTCTGAGACCAGTGAAAAGCGGAGCGCAATCTCGCACTGAAATTGAGCGGATGCTGATTAAGAACCTCGATGAAGAGATGACGCCCGCCGAGATGCATGCCACCGAAGTTTCTTTGCGGAAGTTCGGCTTGGCGCCCAGCGACTTTCAGTATCGGCCGTTTATTATCAAACTTCTGACCGAGCAAGTCGCGGGCTACTACGATCCGAAGGTCCGGGAGTTTCATTTGGCCGACTGGCTGGAACTGGAAGGGCAGAAGCCGGTGATGGCGCATGAATTGACACACGCTCTTCAGGATCAGCATTTCAACTTGCGACGCTTTGAGAAATGGCCGCCCGGCGACTCGGACGCCGAGCTTGCGGCCCACGCACTGATTGAAGGTGACGCGACGCTCGCGATGACCATCTACATGGCGAAGAACCCGCTGGTGGCACTGGCCTTCAGCCGGTCGCTTACTACCGGAGTAGCGACTGAGCAGTTTAACCAGGCGCCGCGCGCGATGCGTGAATCGTTGATTTTCCCTTACATGCAGGGCTTGGAGTGGGCCACGCAACTTTACAGGCGAGGCGGCTGGACGATGGTATCGAACGCCTTTACGCGACTGCCACTCTCCAGCGAACAGATTCTGCATCCGGAAAAATATTTCAACTACGAGCGCCCGATAAAGGTTGTCCTGCCAGATCTCACGAGTCTGCTCAACGCAAACACGTCTGCAACCATCACGAAAAAATCTACTGGGACCGTGGCCGACTCGCCCGCACCTGGGACCGCGGGCATCCTGCCCGCATCAGGCCGCGCAAGACCTTCAAGCCGTCGACCCACTGCAAAGCGCCCGTTATCCACTCGCCACCAACTGCCCACTGCCCACCGCCCACTGCCCACTATTGGTTGGCATCGCATCGATTCCGATGTCAACGGCGAATGGACCTACTATCTGATTCTCGATCAGTTCTTGAACGCGCCGGCGGAGTCGAGACGCGCCGCAGCCGGCTGGGCCGGCGATCGTTACGCGCTCTACGAAGGACCTAAGGGTCAGGTATTCCTGGCGCAACTCGCTGTCTGGGACACGGAGAACGACGCGCGCGAATTCTTTGACGCCTATGTGAAACGCACCGAATTGCGCTACCTGGGCGCGACACGCCAAAATTCATCCGACGATTCATCCGACCTGGAACCCGAAACCCGAAACTCGAAACTTGAAACTCCCAACTCGGAACCCGAAACCCGAAACGTTTATTCCTGGTCGACCAGCGAAGGCGAAGTCGTTATAGAACTCCGCGGCTTGCGTGTCGTGATCCTCGAAGGTGTGCCGGAAGGTGTCGATGCAAATCTGTTCACCAGGGCGCTCTGGCAATGAGCCAGAGCTGGTCGGCGCGAGGTTGAGGACGACCACTCACTTACTTTCACCCTCGTTGTCGAGACGGATTGGGCCGTGTTATTTTGTTGGCGCATTAAGATCACAGAACGAGCTTCCTTTTAAGACTGGCGTGCCGGTCTGAATCATGAAAAAGTCTGACGTCCCACCGGCCACCAAACAATCCTTCAAACGCCTGCGCGAATTGACTGCCGAGTTGCAGGAACTCGAGGCCAGGCTGCGTCTCGGCGGCGGGCCGTATAAGATCGAACGGCAGCACAGCCAGCGAAAACTCACTGCGCGCGAGCGCATCGATCTACTCCTCGACAAGAATTCCTATACGCAAGAGATTGGGCTCCTCGTTGCTTACGATCAATACAGGGCAACAGGGGAAAAGGGGAAGGGGGAAGGGGACAAGGAAGCGAGCAGTGGGCAGTGGGTAGTGGGCAGTGAGCAGGAAGAAGAAGAAATCGGTGCTGCGCCGGGGGCGGGGGTCGTTACCGTCGTCGGCCG
>JBGQJH010000405.1:0-2990 GCA_041498935.1 Pyrinomonadaceae bacterium
AGATTTGCGCCGCGCTGCCCGCGACCACGCCAGCGGGGCTGCCCCGCTGGGGACCGCGGTTGGTGTTAGCGATCGCTTTCTCTTCTTCGCTCAGACGCGCATCGAGCCAGGTGAAATAATAAGTAGTCCCCACCCACATGATGCCCGCGAAGACGTGGATCCAGCGGAAGATCAGATTGAGCCATTCGCTTAGAGTTGGGTTAATCGTCATCTTTATTTTCCAAAACCCGCGCAGCGGGTGGAAGCATAAAGCCTGGGGTGGAGCGAAGCGCAACCTCAGGGTGACAAAGATAAGAAAACCAAGCGCGCGAAGCGTGCGATAGCCCAAATGCCACGACTTGCTCATTAGGGGCTGTCGCCCACTTCGCGGGCTCTTCCTTTGTACTCCAACGATCCTGGGGTTACAAGCTTCGCTTCACCCCAGGCTTTATGCTATCGCCGCGCTTCGCGGGCTCAATGCAGACTCTTCATCAACTTGTTCGGAGCTTCCCTAAATTTGTCGCTAACCACAACTGGTTCTCACGCGCGATCGACAAACTGAAGTTTGTCGGACTGGGCAAAGCTAACTGCCGCGATAAGTAGAGTAGCCATAAGGACTGATCAAAAGTGGCACATGATAGTGCTGCGCCGCGTCATCAATCTTAAACACAACCGTAACTTGCGGATAAAAGTATGCCACGTCGAGTCCGGAAAAATAGGCTTCCGTATCGAAGACCAGGCGGTAGGTTCCGCCGGAAATTGGTTCTTCAACCAGAAAGAAAGGTTTGACCCGCCCGTCTTCGTCGGTCCAGGCATGACTAAGTTCGGTCCAGCTTTCGTTGGTGTTTTGCAGGTCCAGGTGGACAGCTACGCCCCCCGCCGGCGCGCCTCGCGAGATGTCGAGTATGTGCGTTGAGATGGTGCTCATTACTTATGGTCAGTAGTCCGTGGTCAGTTGTCAGTAGTGATTGATCGTTGCCAGTTTAGCACCAAACAACTGACAACGGACCACTGACAAAGGAAACTGCTCTGTTCGAATATAATCCTACACTGTCACAAGTTTTCTTAATCTCAATTGCGTAATCTGCGCCTGCTCGGCCGCCGCGGTGCGCAACTCTCCATCCGGCTCATTTCCCAGACGCCGGCGCAGGATCCGGAGCATCTCCTCGGAACTTTTTCCCGACGCGCAAACGATAAAGATGTAACCAAACTTCCTTTCATACTCGCGATTCAGCGCCGCCAGAGCCGCCATCGTCTCCGCTGCCGAATCGTGAGTTCCCGACTGTTCGTCCTCAGACCATTTTTGCGCTTCAACCGCGGTCGCCGCTGCCGCCTGCTTCTCTCCGATTTTCGGATGACTATGAAACGCCTCTAACCAATCGCGCGACTCGAGCGACCACCAGACGCGATCGCCTTTCGCGATCAATTCGGTCACGCTCTCAAACGGCCGTTCAGCAATCAGCCGTGCTGCCCACTCTCGGGAGCCGCAGCATTTCAGCAGTTCGTTTTCGGCTTCACTCGTTGGAAGCAGATTGAGTCGCTCGAGATCTATCTGCAAATTTGTCAACACAAATCAAATCCTAACCGCAAAGGACGCAAAGGTACGCAAAGAAAACCAATCGTCGACTCGGGATCTTCACCCGTTAACCTTTGCGCTCCTTTGCGACTCTCCTTCGCGGCCTTTGCGGTTAGTCTTCTGGATCTCAACCCCACTTAATCAGCAATACTTCCATAAACCCGCAACCGGCTCACGCCGCCGTCCGGAAAAATGTTGAACTGCAGATGCGAAACGTTTCCTGCATCCAAAATCTCTTTCTCGAAAGAGTGTCTGGTGTGGGCCTGCAGCCTCGTGCGCGGCAAAACGCTTTTCCAGGCGACTGATAAATCCGTCAGATTCTCTTCCGGCAAACCGACCGCGCTGGTCGCTTCCAGCGCGCAACTCTCGGGAAAATTTCCTTTGAACCAGGAAGTGTCAACTTCAACACGATGAATTTGGCCGGGCGCGCCCAGTTTGATAATTACCCAGTCGTGGCCCGGTCCGCGGCGCCGCTTGGTTTCCCAACCGTCACTCATGTTTAGCGCTCGGCCTGGCATGATCAAATTGTGACGATGGCCGAAAAACATGTCGCTACACGAGAGCACCAGCCCGCCATTCTCGACCGCCGCCAGATCGACATCGCCGCCAATGCGTTTGAGACGATCCCAATCCGGCACAACCTCGCCATAAACTCTTAAGCGCGCCACCCCGCCATCAGGGTAAATCTTGAAACGCAGGTGCGTGGAGCGTTGCCCGCTCTCGACCGCCAAAGGGTTTAGCGTATCGCCGGCAAGCGGGAGTTGCGGGAGAATCGGAGTCCACTGTATCGCCTCGCTGGTTAACTCTTCCGCCGTTGGCAGGCCATCCAGCGCGCACGCTTCAAGTGACCAATGTTCCGGATAATTCCCCCGAAAGAAACTCGTATCGACCACCACGCCGCGAATTATTCCCGGCAGTCCGAGCCGGATGATGCACCAATCGAAGCCGGGCGTGCGCCGGCGGCGCGTCTCCCAGCCGTCCATCCACTTTCCCAGGTCCGTGTATTTTCCTTCGATAAAGATGGGCGCGCCGGGTTTGAGGAGATTTTCTTTGGGCGCAAAAAATTCGTCGTTGGCCACGAGCACCGCGCCGCCAAGTTTCTCTGAAGCGAGATCAACCAGTTCAGTAAAGTCCATTTGCCCTGCTAACCTTCGGGATAAAAAACAAACAAAGTGCAACCTGTTTCCGATTGCGGCACGTGAGACGAGCCTGCCGGGTTGTGAATAAAACTGCCGGCAGCGTAATCGCGGACTCCGTCGTTGAAGACACCGGAAAGCACATAGACTTCTTCCGGCCCAGGCTCATGAAGATCGACTCCTTCCCAGCAGGCGCCCGCGTCGATCTCGACAACTTGCGCTGCCGCCCCGCTCGGCGACCGCCAAAGGGTTCGCACCCTGATGGTTCCACCAAATTTCTCTTTAACCGGCGCGTCTTC
>JBGQJH010000406.1:0-2982 GCA_041498935.1 Pyrinomonadaceae bacterium
ACTCCACCTCCCCAACTCGCCGAACTCGAGCGAGACGTTGAGCAGCGCAGCGCTGTCTTCAAAAAGGAACTCGGCTTATTCGATCTCGTTCTGACGCAAATTGTTTTTGTGGTCGGAACGATCTGGGTGGGTTGGGCGGCCAAGCTCGGCGATCACCAAATGGTGTTTTGGCTGCTGGCCATCCTCACTTTTTATCTACCGCTGGCCGCGGTCGTTATTTTTCTAAACCGGTTGATGCCATTGGAAGGCGGAGTCTATCAATGGGCCAAACTGGCGTTCAACGATTTCCTGGCCTTCATGGTGGCGTGGAACCTCTGGATCTTCGGCATCCTGGTGATGTCAGGCATCGGACTGGTCATCAAGAGAAGCATTATTTACGCCATCGGACCACGCGCCGACTGGATGCGCGAGAACAGGTTGATGACCACTCTGATCTGCACTCTGTTAATGGTCATGATGATCGCCGCGTCGAGGCGAGGCTTAACGCTCGGAAAGTGGGTCCAGAATTTCGGCGGCGCTTTTTTGCTGTTAACCTTCGCAACTCTGATCCTGCTGCCATTCATAACCGCCGGCCGGGGCACACTCGCTAACTACCACCCGTTTTCGACCAGCTTGCCGGATTTGAATACCTACAACATCAACGTCTTCAGCAAACTTGCGGTGGGGGCGCTGTCAGGCTTTGAATACATTGCCATTCTCTCCGGTGAATGTCGCGCGCCCGCGCGGAATATCAGCCGCTCCGTCATGATCTCGGCGCCGATCATCGCCCTGATGTTCATCCTCGGCACCGGCTCAGTGCTGGCTTTTGTCTCCCCGGACAAGGTGGATTTAATTGGTCCGATTCCGCAAGTGCTGAGTCTTGGTTTCAGTTCGTTTGGTTGGGTATCGCTGCTCGTCTCGTTCACTATTTTTGGCATAGCGGCGAGACAGATCGCTTTGATGAGCATTTACTTTGCCGGCAACACTCGTTTGCCGATGGTGGCAGGCTGGGACAATCTGCTGCCGTCCTGGTTCGCGCGTTTACATCAGCGCTATCGAACACCGGTGAATTCGATACTATTTGTCGGTTTGATAACGTTAGCTTTCAGCCTGGCGAGCCTGGTCGGCGTCAAGGAACAGGAAGCCTTTCAATTGCAGGACAACGCCGCCTCGACGTTTTATGCTCTGATTTATATGGTGCTCTTTGCGATTCCGCTGGTGGCTATAAAGCGGTTCGGCGTCAAGGCGCCGCTGTGGCTCAAGGTTGCCGCGGTCTCGGGCTTCGTGGTGTCGGTGATCGGCGGGTTTTTCACCATGATTCCCATTACTCCGGTCAGCAGCCCGCTGATGTTTGCCGCAAAGATAATCGTGGTTGTGGTGGGTGCTAACGCGATTGGAGTTGCACTCTACCAGCTTCGCAAGCCGGCTCAGGACACTGCTTCCACTCAATAACACTAGCCTTCAAATCAATCCTGTGATAAATCCTCCGGCACAAGTGCATTTGGATTCCTAACCCCCCAAAGAAGGAGCCTGAAATGAACAACATTAACTTCGGACGTGTGTTGCTCGGTGGTCTAGTTGCCGGGCTGGTACTGAACATCGGCGAGTTCTTGCTAAACGGCGTCGTGCTGGCGAGTCAGATGAAGACCTTCAATGCTCAGCACGGTTTCACGAACCCTGGGAACAATTTCCTTATCGTCGCTGTCGTGCTGACTTTTGTCCTGGGCATCGTGGTGGTCCTGGGCTATGCCTGCATCAGACCTCGCTTTGGCCCGGGTGTAAAGACAGCGATCATCGCGAGCCTCTTTGCGTGGTTCGGCATATATTTCTACAACGGGATCTTTTTCGCCATGCTTTTTGGTATTCCAACTGGCACTTGTGTAATGGTTACGGTTTGGGGGTTGGTGGAATATGCCATCGCCACCGTAGCCGGCGCCTGGTTGTACAAAGAAGCCTGAGGCGGCGCGAGATAGAGTGCAAGGGGGATCGCAGTTGGCAAGTTCACTCGCCGTCATTAACTGCTCACAACTCGTCACTCTTGCCGGGCCAGCTCGTCCGCGAATTGGCCCGGAGATGCGCGAGCTGTCGATTGTCACAGACGGTGCGATGCTGGTCGTTGGCGAGCAAATCGCGAAGACTGGCTCGCGCGACGAAATCGAGCGGCTAGTCGAAACCAGGGCCGCTGATTGCGAAATCATTGACGCGGGCGGTCGTGTTGTGATGCCGGGTTTTGTCGATGCGCACACGCATCCGGTTTTTGCGGGTACGCGAGCGGGCGAGTTTGAGGAGCGGGCCCGGGGGACAACATACCAGGAGATTGCAGCGCGTGGCGGTGGAATTCAGGCGACCGTGCGCGCGACCAGGGAAGCGACGCTCGATGAACTGGTCAGCGCGGGCAAGCGTTACGCTGATTGGTTCCTGCGCACAGGCACGACTACGGTCGAAGCCAAGTCGGGCTACGGACTCACGCTGGACGACGAGCTGAAGATTCTGCGCGCCATCAAACGCCTCGATGCGGAAACACTACTCCGCTACGTGCCAACCTTCCTGGGCGCTCACGACATTCCTCCGGAATACAAGTCGCGTCGTGAACAGTATGTATCGCTGCTAGTAGATGAGATGTTGCCGCGTGTGGCCGAGGAGAAACTTGCGGAATACTGCGACGTCTTCTGCGAAGAAAAGGTTTTCACTACTGACGAGTCGTGGAAGATTCTCTCCGCGGCGCGTTGCCACGGGCTCGGGCTGCGCCTGCATGCAGACCAGCTTTCACTTTCAGGCGGTGCGAAATTGGCAGCCGAACTTGGTACGGTGACCGCCGATCACCTGGAACATACAGACGCGGCGGGAATCGCAGCGCTGCGGTCAGCCGGAGTGCAGCCAGTGCTCTTGCCCGGATCGGTTTATGCGCTTGGTTCGAATCGTTATCCGGCGGCACGCGAGATGATTGATGCTGGGCTAGCCGTAGTGATCGCCACCGATTTCAATCCCGGCTCGTCACCGACC
>JBGQJH010000407.1:0-2978 GCA_041498935.1 Pyrinomonadaceae bacterium
CTCCCACTCCGCGCCTTCTTCCCGAGCGACAAGGCCCAACTCAACCAGCGCGTCATGCAGTTCGTCTGCGTTTTCAACTCGAGGCCACGCTTCATCGCGCACACGATCGATGGCGGCCTGATCGAGTTTGCCCATGTCCTTGGCAGTTTGCGGATCCAGCCAGCGGCGCTGTTGCACGGCGCGCGTGCGGCGCTCTTCCAGCGGAGCATCGTCGAGAAAGGCATACGGCCGCGCGTTGAGTATCTCCTGGGCGAGCGGCGACGCTTCGATCACGTCGCGTGCAAACAGATTCTTTTCGTTGCGTTCAATTGCGGTCAGCAGCCTCTCCAGACTGTCGACGTCCATCGCTTCTTCCAGACAATCCTTAACGGTTTGGTCAACCAGCGGATGCGCTGGAATCTCGCGCTCGCCACCACCAAGATTTTCCGCGCAAGCCACTTGATCAGGGAATATCGCGGTCAGCAAATCCTCGGCATCCATGCGCTGCAACTGCGCCGGAATTTTCTTGCCCCCGCGGCGACGCAAAACCGCCAACGCACGCGTCACATTCCAGCGCCAGCGAATGTTCCACATCGGCGCGTCCAAAAGCGCCTGAGACAAAAGCTGGCGCACAGTTTTCGAGTTGAGATAGTGAAACACTTCGTCGAGCGGAAAACTGTGCGTGGGACCAAGCGAAAGGACAACCGCGTCTTCGGTCGCCGCGGCCTGTAACTCAAAATTGAACTTGCGGCAAAAACGTTTGCGCAGCGCCAGACCCCAGGCGCGATTAAGGCGGCTGCCAAACGGCGAATGCACCACCAACTGCATACTGCCGCTATCGTCAAAGAAACGCTCGAGGACGAGATTGTCCTGCGAGGGCATGATGCCGAGCACGGCCTTTGCACCCGCGAGATACTCAACGATCTGTTCGGCCGCCGCGCGCGAGATGCCGACGTCGTCCGTCAGATATTTAATCGCCGGTTCGAGATTGATCGAGGCAGCCAGGTCAGAACCACCTGCGTTAGCGGGTGGATCGCCACCAAGCTCCCCGCTCACGCAGGGGGTACTGACATCAACTCGCTCCGCGACCTCTTCGCGCAAACGAGAGACAGAAACTGAGAGCTCATGCGTGCGCGCCGGGGCTTCGCCCAGCCAGAAGGGAATCGAAGGCGGCTGACCATGTGCGTCTTCAACGCGCACCTTGCCTTGCTCAACGCGCAACACGCGCCAGGAAGCGTTTCCTAGTTGAAAGATGTCACCCTGCAAACTTTCAATCGCGAAGTCTTCGTTCACCGAACCGATCACGAGATCGCTCGGTTCGAGTACAACTGCATAATCCGCCGTGTCAGGAATCGCGCCGCCGGAGGTGATTGCCGAGATGCGCGCATTGCGCCGCCCGCGTATCCGGTGATTGACCGCGTCGTGGTGCAGGTAAGCTGAGCGTCGCCCGCGTTTGGTGGAAAAACCTTCAGCGAGCATGCGAATGACGGAATCAAATTTTCCCCGGTCCAGATTGCGATAGGGATACGCGCCGCGGATCATCTGGAAGAGCGCGTCTTCGGTCCACTCTTCCGCCGCTGACGCGGCGACAATCTGTTGGGCGAGGATATCGAGCGGCTGTTCCGGCAGCTCCAGACGGTCGAGTTCTCCACGACGCACGCAATCAATTATCGCTGCGCACTCTACCAGCTCGTCGCGCGAGAGCGGAAAAATGCGCCCCTTGGGATAGCCGGCGACGGTGTGATTTGAACGACCAACGCGCTGGAGAAAGCTGGCGATGGAGCGAGTGGAACCAAGCTGGCAAACGAGATTTACGTCACCGATGTCGATACCGAGTTCGAGCGAAGCGGTGGCGACGAGCGCGCTTAGTTCCCCCGCTTTCAATCTTTGCTCTGCGGCCAGACGCTGTTCACGCGCAAGGCTGCCGTGATGCGCGGCAATGTTTTCATCGCCGATGCGTTCACCCAGATGACGGGACACGCGTTCCGCTAATCTTCTGGTGTTAACAAAAACGAGTGTCGTCTTATGTTGGCGGATTAACCGGGCGAGCCGGTCGTAAACTTCGTCCCAAACTTCGCCTGACATCACCGCCTGCAACGGCGACTCAGGAAGTTCGATCGCCAGATCGAGTCGGCGCGCGTGTCCGCTGTCGATGATGGTGCAGTTTGGCGTGCCTTCGGAATCGATGTTTTCCGTGCCGACGAGAAAACGCGCGACTTCTTCAATCGGACGCTGTGTGGCCGACAAGCCAATACGAATAAGTTTCGAGTTTCGAGCTGGCGCCCCAGCCGGGCTGCCCGTTTGGGGACCCCGCCCCCGAGTTTCGGGTTTCGAGTTCTCGGCTTCGTGTTGGGCCACTAGTTGTTCCAGGCGTTCGATGGAGAGCGCGAGGTGTGAGCCGCGTTTGTCGCCGACAACCGCATGAATCTCGTCAAGAATAAGCGTGCGCGTCGTCTGTAGCATGCGACGGCCACCTTCGCTGGTCAACAAAATGTAGAGCGACTCCGGCGTCGTTACGACGATGTGAGGAGGCCGCTTGGTCATCGCCGTGCGCTCTCCGGCCGGCGTGTCGCCCGTCCTGACGAACGTCCGGATGTTGACCTCAGGCAAGCCCAGCGCACTCAGTTCTTCCTGAATGCCCGCGAGCGGAATTTGTAAGTTTCTTTGAATGTCGTTGCTGAGCGCTTTGAGTGGAGAAACGTAAACGACATGGGTTGTGTCATCGAGTTTGCCGTCCACTCCGAGCCGCACCAGATCATCTATGGCGGCAAGAAAGGCGGCGAGCGTTTTGCCGGAACCGGTGGGCGCGGCAATCAAAGTATTCCGGCGCTCTTTGATCGCCGGCCACGCTTGTTCCTGTGGTGGGGTCGCCGCGGGAAAGCTTTTCGCAAACCAGTGCGCGACCGCTGGATGAAATATTTCGAGATTCATAGGAGGAAATATTATACTGCGTCAGCTTGGAAATTGCATAGCTGAATCGCAAGCCCAGCCGTGAAACA
>JBGQJH010000408.1:0-2972 GCA_041498935.1 Pyrinomonadaceae bacterium
GAAGCTGCGTTCGAAGTAAACGGTGAGTCGTATTACCTGGCGGGGAAAAAGCGAGTCCATGACGATCGCGGGTTTGACATGTGGGCTGATATCACGACGCTTTTTACCCTTTTGCACAAAGGCAAGGATGACAGCGGTCCCGTTGTGGGCGCCGGCGTCATTTATATCAAGCGCGAGCAATTGATTAATCTCATTCCCACTATTCACGCGACGAACACTTCCTCGGCCGCCGAGAGTCTAAAGGTACTCGCAGACTTCGGCCGTTTCTTTATGGGCGAAATCTGGGATACATATTCGAAGCTCTAAAATGGACGCGCGCACCGCGGTTTCGAAGTGGCCTGCGTCGCTTGCATAAAGCAGCGTTCCCTTCCCTCATCGATAATGGACCGTTACTTCCTTGGGCAGGCCCAGGCGTCGCCTCGCCTTCTGTTCAAACGGACGCGCCGGATTGGTCATATAGAGCCCACAACAGCGATTACAGATGGGAAACCGATTTTGCAAAATGTGTTTGCGAAATTTCACGGCCATTTCGGAATTGAACGACTCCATGAATCCATCGCGAAAGCGATCCCCATGGATGTTTGAACCGCCTGGTGATTTTCTAACTAGAAGTAGGGGCACGGCATGCCGTGCCCCTACAACGTCCACAACGAGCGTGAAGCGCAAGCATGAAGATTTGTCTGACGCCGTAACGGTCACGATTTCCAGCGACTGAAAGGTGAGTATCGGCCGCAACTCAGGCGCGATTAAGCCGTGCCCCAGCGGCCAAACTCGCGTAGCTTGTTATAACGTCTGGTTAGTCTTTCATCCTGACTACAACTAACGGCCTCGGCAAGTCGTTCAGTCAAAGCCACGTCGAGAAGACGAGCAGCTTGATCGTAGTCAGTGTGAGCGCCGCCGGGTGGTTCGCTGATAATCTGGTCGACGATCTTCTCGGCGTAGAGATCCTGTGCGGTCAAGCGCAAACCCGTTGCCGCCTGGTCCGCGAGTTTCGCGTCTTTCCAGAGAATTGCCGCACAACCTTCGGGCGAGATTACGGAGTAGATAGCATTCTCCAGCATCATCACCTGATCGCCTACTCCAATTGCCAGGGCGCCGCCTGAGCCTCCTTCGCCAATTACAGTAACGATCACCGGCACCTTTAGCTTCGTCATCTCGCGCAGGTTGTAGGCAATGGCTTCGGCCTGGCCGCGTTCTTCGGCGTCGATGCCGGGATAGGCGCCGGGCGTGTCGATCAACGAAAAGATTGGGCGACCGAATTTTTCCGCGAGCTTCATCACGCGCAGGGCCTTGCGGTAGCCCTCCGGTTTGGGCATGCCGAAGTTGCGATACTTGCGCTGCTTGGTATCGCGGCCTTTTTGATGCCCGACTACGACTATTGGCAAACCATGATAGCGCGCCGAACCACAAACAATTGCCGGGTCATCAGCGAATCTCCTGTCGCCATGCAGCTCAACGAACTCATCAAACAACCGCTCGATAAAATCCAGGGTGTGTGGGCGGTCAGCGTGGCGGGCGAGCTGTACTCGCTCAATAGCAGTCCGCGACCCGGGCTTCGACCGGGGTTCAGCCGGTTCGGAACTATCGACCACCTCAGCTTGTTTTTCCTTCTTAGCCACGTTTCGCTAGCACCCCAGCGGGGCAGCCCCGCCGGGGACCCCGCCCCTGATTGCTCAACCAAGTATTATCAGACTCCGTCTGAAAGTGCCATTCTCTCCACCTTCAGCACACAACCCATTTTCCGAACCGCGGACTCAAATTTTTCACTGCGCTCGACGCGCAGGGTGGAACTCACTTTGACCCGCACAAGCAGGTCCTGGTCGACCGCGGTCTCCAACATTACTTCGCAGTTGCCCGCGTGCGTATTAATCAAGTGAAGTATGCTGTCGAAGAATTCAGCCGGCTCCGGCACCTGCGGTACGCGCAAGACTACCAGCTCTCTAGCTTTCAACATTTCATCCAGGACCTGCACTTGATCGACAATGATTGAGGGTGGATTGTCTTCGGCCAGTTCGAGCCTGCCGCTCACCAGTACCGGTAGTTCATTTTTAAGCAATGCCGAATACTTCCGGTAAGTTTCCGGCCAGAGAACGCACTTCGTGCCCCCAGCTTCGTCTTCCAAACGCAAAAGCGCAAACCTATCGCCCTTCTTGGTAGTCTTGGGCTGGAGGTCACTAATGATGCCACCAATCTGGATGCGAATGCCGCTGGAGAGGCCGGGAAGTTCCAGCGACTTCACAGCCTTCGATGCCTGCAGGAATTCCACATAGTTTCCGAGTGGATGAGCGGTGACGTAAAAACCAAGAGCAGCTTTTTCTGCCAGCAGAAGTTGGGAACGAGTCCAGGGAACACCGGTCGACAAGGGCTGCTCTACGAAGTCAGAATCTTCCGAGATGGAACCAAAGAGACCATTCTGACCCTGCATCCGTTCGCGCTTGGCACGCTGGGCTCGGGACAGCGCCCCATCAATGGAATTGAAGAGCGCGCCACGCCATTCAGGCAGTTCACGAGAATCCGATTGTAGGGAGTCGAACGCTCCGGCCCCAACCAGACCTTCCAGCACACGCTTGTTCAGACCGCCGTGTCCCAAGCGTTCAGCGAAGTCGAAAAATGATTTGAAAGGGCCGGGTTTGCGCGCCTCGATCACGGAGTTGACGGTTGCTTGACCGAGGCCCTTGATTGCCGCGAGTCCGTATCTGATGGCTCCAGCAAGCGGCGTAAAACCGGAATAACTTTCGTTCACATCCGGCGGCAGTAGTTCAATACCCTGGGTGCGAAGTTCCTTTGAATACTTAAAGACCTTGGCGGCGTCCTGGGCCTCGCTCGAAAGAACCGCGGCGTAGAAATGCTCCGGAAAGTGGGCCTTGAGATACGCAGTCTGGAATGCCAGGAAGGCATACGCGACGGCGTGACTCCGAGGGAAACCATAATCGGAAAACTTTGCCATCAACGAAAATATCTTTTCGGCTTTA
>JBGQJH010000409.1:0-2971 GCA_041498935.1 Pyrinomonadaceae bacterium
AGTGTTGTTTTATAGCGTCTATGCATGGCTATTCTTAACTGTTCTGCCACCCGTTTTCGGACTGCGTGGCAGCGTCGTCAACATCCATATCGCGCAGATTGCTAAGAGCGTTTTTGTTTACTTAGGGATTCCTTTCATCGCGGGAATGCTCACGCGCCTTGTGCTCATCCAGGCCAAAGGCACAGAGTGGTATCACAGCGTCTTCATTCCGAAAATTAGCCCGCTCACGCTCATCGCGCTTTTATTTACCATCGTGGTGATGTTTTCACTGAAGGGGAACTTGATTGTGCAGCTTCCCTTCGACGTGGTACGCATCGCCATACCGATGATTATCTACTTCGTCGTGATGTTTCTGGTGAGCTTCTACATGGGCAAGTGGGTCGGCGCGAACTACGAAAAAACGGCGACACTCTCGTTCACGGCAGCGAGCAATAACTTCGAGTTGGCAATCGCCGTCGCCGTCGCGGTGTTCGGCATTAACTCCGGCGTAGCTTTCGCGGCGGTGATTGGCCCACTCGTTGAAGTGCCGGTGTTGATCGGGCTCGTGAGTGTCGCTCTGTGGTTTCAGCGTCGCTACTTCGCGGGCGCAGTGCAACCAACGCGCGTGCAGTCGGTGGAGCAAGGTCATGGAGGATAAGGGCAGCCTCGGCTGGCTGGTGAAGCCGAAAGAACTCGCTGAAGGTTGATAGCGCAAACCCTGGTCAGCGTTCGCTTACGAACTCACCAGCCGCAGCGCGCTCTTGGGTGCGCAGCCTTGCTGCCAACATCGCGTAGAAACACCGCAGGCACAGGCCATACGAATCATCACTCGCGTTTTCCCGGATCTTCACGCCGCACGAGATACACACGACTTTGAATTCAGGTTTTCTTCGGGGTGTTTGTTCAACCATTTCTTTCACTTCAAACAGTTTTCGTAGTAACTTCGTAGTAACTATGATGCTGCCATGTTACGCGCGAGTGGCGGCAGGGTTAAATCAAACTTACAGCGCTATCTCTTCGTTAGGTTACGAGTCTTATGGGAAACGCCTTCTGGCTCAAAACGTAAAATCCCAGGTCAGAACGGCTGGGCGATTCTGAGCATGGGCTTACCGCCGACGTTCTGTAATGGGAAGTAGACGCGATGGGTGCGACTGTCAACGGCAACGCTGTGAGCTTTAGGAGCGAAGAACCCTTCACCGACCTTTTCCAGATTGCGGCCACGCTCATCGAAGATGGAAATGATGCCACTCTCGGCAGAAACGTAGAGTCGACCCAGGACCTTATCAAAGGCGAGCACGTCAGGGTCAGGGCCGACCGAGTGAATAGCTGTCATTTTCTTCGTCTCAAGATCAAAGACCGCGAGTTTCGCGTTCTCTTCGCAAGCGGCGAATGCGAGGCGATGTTCACTGTCGAGGAGAAGGCCGTGTGGTTCGCTGCAACCCGCCAGCGGGTAACGAGCTGTTACCTGATCTGTGATGGAATCGATCTCGGCAAGCTCATTCTTTCCATGCACCGTTACTAAGATTTGCCCCGAAACTGAATCATACTGCGTGTTTCCCGCACCGCCGCCAAGGGCAATCGTCATTAGGCGTTGATTTGTTTTGGCGTCGATGACCGTCTCTGTTCTACCGCGGAGATCGGAGACGTAGATCTTGTTCACTTTACTGGCGTACGCAATGCCGTCAGGATAATCTCCCGCGGGCACGCGTGCTACGATCTGCAAGGTGCTGTGGTCAATAACCGCCAATTCGTTCGAGCCGGTAGCTGAAGCGTAGATACGGTGAAGCTCGGGGACGGCGATCACGCCGTGGACGCGTGCTAAGTCCCTAACATCGCCGACCACTGTTTCCTTGCTTGCGTCAAAGACCGTCAGCATGCCGTCACCGAGATGTGCGATGTAGAGTCGGCCGGTGCTTTCGTCGAAGCTCTGATAGTCAAATCGCGACGCCGCACCTGTCAGCGGCACGTCGCGCAAGGTGCGAAGCGGAAGATTGCCGGCCGGAAGAGCGACGGAAGAATCAGGGGCGGGCAGACCAGTCGTAGAAGTAGCCGAGAGATTCGCCGGCGGCGCCTTTCCCGTACAGGTAACCGCGAATACTACGAATAGAACTAACAGAACAACTCCGGCAATAATTGCAAGAGACTTCATAACCACCTTCTCCGGAGCAGGGCAGCTGGCGACCATCACCTACTATTTCGCCTGAGCCTTGACGATGTTCATCTTATCGAGTGCAGCACGAAGTCCGCGCGCAAGCTTCTGTGCACCATCGTTGGTCCAGAAGTGCATGAAGAAAAGGCGCGGCGTTTCATCGAGCATGTGACTGTGTAGCGCCGTCACCTCAATACCGATTCATCTCCTGGTGAACCCACTATAACGGCAGTGTTTCCCTTGGGACAATCAATTCGTTGAAGGCTTTTGTGGTCCACAGCACCACTCCTTCCCACTTCGTCGCTAATCGACTACGTCGCCGATTAGATCGTTTTCTGCAAAGCTCCTCACGCGTAATCATTCTGAACTGTTAACAGAGAGTTCAGCCACAGTTCAGATGGATGTAACACCCCGCACCTAAATTCCTATCTGGAAAATCAATATTTGTTTGGAGAAACTCTATGCCCTCTCTCTCGAAATCCCCGCGAATAACCGCTTTCCTCCTGCTCGCATCGCTAGCTCTGCTTGGGCTTGCCTGTAGCGGCAGCGGGCCCGGCAGTGGCGGAGGCGTGATAACCCTGCAAGGCGCCGGGGCAACTTTTCCAAATCCGCTTTATCAGAAGTGGCTGAGCGAATACGGCAAACTTCATGCAAACGTGCGCATCGACTATCAGTCGATCGGTTCAGGCGGCGGCATCAAGCAGATCCAGGCGCAGACGGTAGACTTCGGCGCTTCGGACGCACCGATGAGCGACGCAGACTTGAAAGCGGCTCCGGGTGAACTGCTGCACATCCCCACAGTTCTCGGCGCCGTTGTTGTTACTTACAACGTTGCATCCATTA
>JBGQJH010000410.1:0-2959 GCA_041498935.1 Pyrinomonadaceae bacterium
GGCGCGTTCCAGTCCTTCAGTGTCTTTTCCATGTAGGCGTCAAAGCCCTGAAGCTTTTGCGCAACTTTGGCGCTGTCGTCCTGAGCGTATGCATGACTACTCAAACTGAGGACAACTGCCAGGGCGGCGATGGCGCCGGCCGGACTCAACCTAACGCGGGGGTGTTGTTTACTCGAGCGCATTTGATCTCCTCCATTAGCAATCTCGAACATGGGATAAAGGAAAGTAAGTTTCTGTTTCGAAGCGCGGGTCCTGATTTGAATTCTCTGCGCCTCCTCGGCGTACTCGGCGTCTCTGCGGTTAGTGTAGTTCACGACTATTCACCGCCGAGGCGCAGAGGCCGCGGAGATTGCGCAGAGAAACGAAATTGGGCGACTACCAACTTACCCGACGATTCAGCCTGTCGCGGAAGCAAGCAGCAGGTACAGCGCCATGCCAACTGCCAACGCTGCAACGTAGGTGCCTACGAAAGCTAAAATCAGCAGCAGGCCTTTCGCACGCCTGGTTTTCACCAAATAATAAGGCATGATGAACGGCCAGGCGATGTAGAGGAAGAATCCGATGTCGTAGACCCACGCGACACCGCGCTTCCGACTGTCCGTCAGCAACCACCAACCCACGATCCACAGGAACCCGGCGGAGTATATAAAAGTGAAAACTGCGGGCGGCTCGATCTGGCTGCCTAAATAAATTCCGAGCGCAATACTTGTAAGGATTAGATAGATGTAAAGCAGCGACGTTGGAGATATGACCTTTGAAAGGAAGTTACTCATTCGCTAACCGGTTGCTTGTCACGGATCCCGAGAAGCTAAAGCTTGCACTCTAAACGCGGAAGCCAGGAGATTACCACATTACCAATCCGTTACAAGCGCTGTTGACTGGCGCGCTGACCGGAGTTTCCAGTTTTAGTTTTCCAGTCCTCGGCGAGGATGGCCCATCGCTCATGATCCCGCCAGCGGCCACAGACTTTGAGATAGCGCCGGGAGTAGCCCTCGTGCACAAACCCGGCACGCTTCACCAGTGCAATCGAGGGTAGATTACCCGGCTGAATATTTGCTTCGAGCCGGTGCAGCTTCAAGTGTTCAAAGGCGTAGCGGAGCACGAGTTGGAGAGCTTCGCTCATATAACCCCGCCCAGCGTAATGCGCACCGACAAAATAACCGAGGTAAGCGTTCTGAAATCCGCCGCGAAAAATCTGACTCAAGTTGATAGCGCCGATAATCGCGCCATCTGCTACGAGACAAATGAAAAGGCAAACAGAGTCTTCCTTGCTTGAGCTTTGTAGGAAGGTGGCAAATTGTTCCGTCGTTGTTGGCGGAGAGACCAGACCACGATGAGAGCGTTTGCTTGCACTGTTGAGCTTAATGAACTCGGCTCGATCGTTGCTTGTTGGAGCACGAAGGAAAACCTTCTCACCGATAATAGCGTTTTTCATCAATCTGCCTAGGTTTACATGGGCAGCCGAAGTGAAAACAAGGCGCCGCCGCCCTTTGTATTCGAGGCCGTCAACGTGCCGCCGTGTTGAGTAATAACGCGATGGGCAAGGGCCAGTCCGACGCCGTGTCCCGAGGCTTTGGTGGTGAAGAAGGGAATGAAGATGCGCTGAAGATCCGAAGCTGGGATCCCTTCGCCAGTATCTTTGATTTCAACTACCGCCCAATCCTTACCTGCCTCATCTCGCTCGCTTGCCGTGAAAATCTCAACGCGACGATCGGTCTTAACGGCGGGAATTGCTTCCGCGGCGTTACGGATTAGATTGAGGAGCGCCTGACGGAGCATGCGTTCGTCGGCGCGAATGTTGAGAGGTGCAACTCCTGCGGCGGCGATGTTCGCGCTTCCTGTGGAGACTTCCGCGGTGCCTGCCGCGATGTCGGCGGTCCTGGTGACGAGCAGCTCGACGTCCGCCTGCTTGAAGATCGGGGCGAGATCGCTGGCGCAGTCAGTGATTAAGCCATCGAGGTTCACCTCATCGAGTTGCAGCGGTTGCGGGCGAGCGAAGTTTAGAAACGACGTAACCATGTCCGAGAGGTTGCGCACTTCGTTTAGCAGCGACGATGCCGCACCCCTTGCCTTTTCATCGAGCTCCAGATTCTGCAAGAGCTGCACGTAGCCATGAAGCGTCGCAATCGCGTTCTTGAATTCGTGGGCCAGCCCGGCTGACATCTCGCCGAGGCTCTCCAGGTTCTTTTTCAGAACGACTTGCTCGCGCAATTGTGTGACCTCGGTGATATCGGTCAACAGACATAGTGCGCCGCGGTCACCTTCACCCGACGACAGATCGATGGGCGCGACGGTGGCGCCGAGCCGTCTTGGCATTTGATCTGAAGTGAGCGTTTCAATTTCTTCGCGACGATAGAGCTTACCAGTTTCGAGACACTGCTCGACCATCTCTGCAAGCTGCGGGATGTTGTGCAGAATCGTAGCCACCGGCTGACCAAGCGCGCTGCCATCCACCTCGAGGAGTGTGCGACCGGGGCCGTTGATGACCATTGAATGCCCCATGCCGTCGAAGGCGATGAGAGCTGAAGGGACGCTGGCGACTATTCGTTCACTGAATCTTTCGGCGGAGTCAGCGCGCTTGCTGGCCTGCTTGCTCAACTGCTCGAGCGCTTTTCGTTG
This sequence comes from Pyrinomonadaceae bacterium, assembly GCA_041498935.1. Taxonomy (GTDB): domain Bacteria; phylum Acidobacteriota; class Blastocatellia; order Pyrinomonadales; family Pyrinomonadaceae; genus PSRF01. The sequence goes on from JBGQJH010000410.1 coordinate 2,620, forward strand.
CTCCTGAAGTTGCGCGACGACGGACTGGAACGTCTCCAGCACAAACTCCGCCTCGTCTCTCGACTTGTGCGGTCGTGACTCCACCGACGCCTTTTCCGCCTCACCGACGAGCTGCCGATAAGGGCGTAAGACCCAGCGCAGGAAAAAAAGAATGCAGACGAGAGAGCCAAGCAGAATAGCTACGAAGGCGGTAAGCAGAAGCGGACCGTGCGTGGCCGGCGTCGCCGGCGTGAGCGCATAGAGCAGGACGGCAATCAAGGTCGCTAACAGGAAAAATCCGGTCAGCAAGGTTAGTCCGAATTGGTAACGGTTTCCGTAACGCATGGTGCAAGGAAATTAA
>JBGQJH010000411.1:0-2948 GCA_041498935.1 Pyrinomonadaceae bacterium
CGCGCTTTTGTAAGCTACTGGAAACTATGGTAAGTTCCAGCAAATTTTACCGGTTGAATTTAACGTCGACGACTGAAGCGGAAGGCAATCCCCTGACAACAGAGAACTCAATAACATCTCTCTTGACCCATTCTCTCGGAGAGCATCTGGAAGCGATACGCGCATTGCTTGACTCCAGACTCGGCGAGATCGAGGCGGCCGGCCGTCTCATCTGCGAAGCACTCGGCGCCGGCAATAAGATTCTGCTTTGCGGAAATGGCGGCAGCGCCGCCGATGCGCAGCACATAGCGGCCGAACTAGTCGGGCGGTACGAACAACCAAGGCGAGCTTTCCCGGCCGTTGCCCTTACCACCGACACTTCCGCGCTGACTGCGGTAAGCAATGATTACGGCTACGAGGAAGTTTTCGCACGACAAGTAGAGGCTTTGGCCGCCGCCGGCGATGTCCTGATTGCTATCAGCACCAGCGGGAAGTCTCCGAACGTTGTGAAAGCGGCCGAAAGGGCCCGGGCTGTTGGCTGCAAGTCCATTGCGTTGACCGGCTGTTCCGGTGAACCATTGGCCGCGCATTGTGACCTGGCTGTCGTCGTGCCCTCGGAGCGAACGTCAAGGGTTCAGGAGGCCCATATCACCATTGGCCACCTTTGGTGTGAAATGGTGGACGCGATGCTCGCAAGTAGCGCTTAGCTCACCTTTAAAACGGTAAACTTCGGGGGAAATTGCTTGACATAAATTATCGCTGCCTTTAGGCTCTGGGGCGCATTCAATCAACAATCTGTATGCTTCGGTGATTCCCCCAGGAGTCACTCCACTTCACAAATTGTATTGAAAACAAGGAGTCGGTGGCGCGTGCCTGCACGGCGAAATTAGTTTGCAGCAATTTGGTGATTTAATTTTGCGGCCCGGCTACGAATCAGAGCCTCGAGAACAACTTCGAGATCAAGATCTCGCCGCATCTCTCTGAGACAATTCAATGTTTCCCCAGAAAAGCCAGATCAGCGCAAAGATCGACCCAAAAACCTACCCTTTAGGCGAGAAGATCGAACACTTTATTGATGGTCCGACCATGGCATTGGTGGCTTTAAGCCATACGCCGGTGGAGCGACGGCTCTATTCCGCAATGCTAACGTCGATGAATCAGTCTGCGGACCTGCCTGAGAGTCGACGCGACGTTTTTACTGTGCGGGCGCTGATGGATCTCACGGGCATTGTCAGTTTGAGCACAATCAGACGCGGACTGGAAGGCCTGGTGTCGAAGTTTAGTATCGAGCGCGATGCAAACGCGAATGGCAACGGAACGCGCGATCACAGTTTTGCTTATCGTGTGTTCAGTCCCGATGAAGTTCTGGCGCGGCGGGAGGAGAGAGGGATCAAATCCTATGCAAAGGGAATTGAGAGCAGTGCGAGGAATAGCTCCTTTGAGCGCGTGATCCAGAGAGTTGCGGAAAATAGAAACCTGAGCCGGCGCGAGGTGCAGGTGGCCTTGTGTTGCGTTGAGGGATTGACTAACGCGGAAATTGGCGCGCGCTTGCAGGTGAGCGAGCAGACCGTGAAATTCCATCTCCGTCATATTTTCGTCAAGTTTGGCGTCAAGCGGCGAGCGGAATTGATATCGCGTTTATTGCTGTGACTTGTTCAGAGTCCAGGCTTTAGCTTGCCCTGGTAAGCAAAAGACAACCTCAAAGGTTGGACTGTGAACTTTGAAAACTTGATGCTGCCTCGCAACAGAGGCTTCCCTTCGGGGTACTGTGTGTTTGCCAATTTCGCATCGGCGAATCGTGCGAAATGAAGAAAACATACCAGGGCACAAGTGTCTTTAGTCGTGGCACCAAAAAACATGAGCACCAACAAGGACAAGAAAAAGAAAAAGAAGAAGAAAACGGCCCTTATAATCTGCCGGGACCGCAAGGAGTTTTGGACTACCCAGGCGCAGTTTTGGCAGTGGGTCAGAGAGGGCGTCGTGACCAAGACGCAAGATAACCCGTTGACTGGTAACTTCAAACGCGAGCACGAGGAGTTACTGGTTCTATTGAGCAACACCGTCTTAAACCTGGCCCATCCCAATCATATGCGGGAAGCACTGATGTCTCGCAGAGTGGGGCTAGCGAGAAAGTGAAACGAACTTTCATGAGCAAGAACATTTTCGCGGGCGGCCTGGCCGCCAAAATCGCCGTGGCAGCGGTCTGCTTTGCGGCTTCGCTCCTGGTCTCCGCCCAACAGCCCGCCGAAAAAACCACCGCGGACCAAACCATTGCGACTAATACAACTAAAGGACAGGTGGCGGCCACGGCCAATGCCGACGATCGCTACCGCATCGGCCCCGGCGACGTACTCGACATAAGAATCCTTAATCGGCCCAACCTCTCGCGCGAAGCGGTTCGCGTGGAAGGCAGCGGAATGATTCGCATGCCTTTGATCGACACTGAGATTCAGGCCGCCTGCAAGACTGAGGGAGAGTTGGCGAGCGACATTAAGGAAAGGTATTTGAAGTTTTACCGCAATCCGCAGGTCGATGTTTTTATTAAGGAGTACCACTCGAGGCAAGTGGCAATCATCGGAGCGGTGAACGAACAGAGCCGTTTCGAACTTCAGCGCCGCATTCGTTTGCTTGATCTCCTGACGTACGCGAAAGGGCCGTCGCCGAAGGCGGGTCAGACAATTAATATTATCCATTCGCCCCCGTCGCTGGTTTGTCAAAAATCGGATTCGGAAACCTCGGAAGCCACGGCTTTTTCGAGCTACAAACTAAGCGAGACCCTGCAAGGAGATCCGCGAGCCAACCCTTACATCGAGCCGGGCGATGTCGTTACGCTTCCTGAAGCTAATCAGGTTTACGTTGTCGGCAATGTCTTTACGCCCGTGACGATTCCGCTCACGGAGCCGATCACGCTTTCACGCGCAGTTGCGATGGCGGGCGGCGTTAAGCAGGACAGCAAGAAAGATAAGGTC
>JBGQJH010000412.1:0-2943 GCA_041498935.1 Pyrinomonadaceae bacterium
ACCCACTGCCATGGCCATTTCGCCTCGCCGACCATTCACTGGTATCATTCAAAGTTTACGTAAGCTGCCAGCTTCTCGTCTATCTGGCCGGCGCACCTTTTAAGACATGCCTGAAGAAGCCATCGAAGTCCGCGGAGCCCGGGTTAATAACCTGAAGAATATTTCCTTCTCGATTCCCATTAACCAGATGACGGTGGTTACGGGGGTCAGCGGTTCCGGCAAATCTTCGCTTGCGTTCGACACCATCTATGCGGAAGGCCAGCGCCGGTATGTGGAATCCCTGTCCGCCTACGCGCGGCAGTTTCTGGAGCGGATGGACAAGCCTGACGTTGACGAAGTTCGCGGCATTGCGCCCGCGATCGCGATTCGTCAAAAGAACTCCACTCGAAATCCGCGCTCAACCGTCGGCACGCAGACGGAAATTTTTGACTACCTTCGCCTGCTCTACGCTCGCGTGGGAATAACTTACTGCCGCGTCTGTGGTCGCGAAGTCTACAAAGATTCGCCTGAATCCGTTGCCGATGAAGTTTTGCGGACGCTCCCCGGGGGAACGCGTTTCTATGTCTTGTTTCCGGCGGAGGCGGGGCTGGCCGAGACCCGAAAAGATGGAGACGCGGGGACACGGAGAAACGGTGAAACGGAGCAGCGGCGAAACAAGTCGCCGCGTCCCCGTGTCTCCGCGTCTGGGCGTCAGGTGACTCCGCATCAGACCATCACGGCCCATGTCATGAGCCTTATGCAACGCGGCTTCACTCGTTTGTTCACCGCTGGGCAAACCATCGAACTACATACGCCTGACGACTACGAGCTCGATACTTTCGCCGACGTTTTTGTAATGGTCGACAGGCTTGTCGCCGGGCCGGACATCCGTCAGCGGCTGGTTGATTCTTTGGAAATCTGTTTTCAGGAAGGTCACGGCACGGCTAACATTGAAACCGCGGAAGCCGCAGCCAAGCGGCTGAAATTTTCCGACCGTTTTGAATGTAAGTATGACGGCACCCTCTACGCTCAGCCCGAGCCGCGCCTTTTCAGTTTTAATAATCCCTACGGCGCTTGCCCAACCTGTCAGGGCTTCGGCAACACCATCGGCCTCGATCTCGATCTGGTAATTCCGAATCCGGGACTAAGCCTGAAAGAAGGCGCGATTGAACCGTGGACCAAACCGCAGCATGAGTGGGCGCTCGACGAGCTGAAACAGTTTTGCAAGTCAGAAAAGATTTCCCTGACGGTCCCGTTTGCACAACTCCCGCGCGCCGAGCAACGCGCGCTGGTCGAAGGCAAGAAGGACTGGGGCGGCGTGCGCGGCTTCTTCGATTGGCTCGAAACCAAGAAATACAAGCTGCACGTGCGCGTCTTTCTTTCCAAGTATCGCGGCTACACTCTCTGTCCTGACTGCGGTGGCGGCCGGTTAAGACAGGAGGCCCGCGACGTGAAAGTCGGCGACCGCACGCTGCCCCAGGTTTGCGCGCTAGCCATTAAGGAAGGAACGGTGTTCTTCGAATCGCTAAAACTGTCCACTGAACAGGGCGCGATTGCCGAGCGGATCCTGTTTGAGATTCGGCGTCGTTTGCGATTCCTGGTAGAAGTTGGTTTGGACTACCTGACGCTGGATCGTCTTGCTTCCACGCTCTCGGGTGGCGAAGCGCAACGCATACAGCTCGCCACGAACCTGGGTTCTTCGTTAGTCGGGGCGCTCTACGTTCTCGATGAGCCTTCCATCGGTTTGCACCCGCGCGATAATGACCGCCTCATTCGCCTGCTGCACAATCTGCGCGACATCGGAAACACCGTGTTAGTTGTGGAACACGACGAGGACATGATGCGCGCCGCGGATCACATTCTCGATATCGGCCCGTCCGCGGGCGAACTCGGCGGCCGCGTCATCTATGAGGGTGACTTTAAAGGGTTGTTAGTTGATGAAGGTTCACTGACGGCGCGTTACCTGCGAGGCGAGGCTGAAATCAAGGAGCCAAAGCAACGTCGAATGTTACAGAAGAGACGTCTGAAATTAGGCGGAGCGTCAGAGCACAACTTGAAGTCGATTGACCTCGAGTTTCCGCTTGACATGCTGGTGTGCGTCACCGGCGTTAGTGGTTCCGGCAAGTCAACGCTGATCCACGAATGCATTTACGCGGGACTGAAGAAACAAAGAGGCGACTGGCAGGGTCACGTCGGCGCGTTCTCCAGGTTGGAAGGCGGCGAGCTGATTGACGACGTGATTCTGGTTGACCAATCGCCGATCGGACGAACGCCGCGCTCAAACCCCGTCACCTACATCAAGGTTTACGACGGCATCCGCGAAGTGTTTTCCTCAACTCGTGAAGCGCAGGCGCGCGGGCTTGATCCGTCTCACTTCTCATTCAACCTGCCCGGCGGCCGTTGTGATGTTTGCCAGGGCGACGGCACGGTTACCGTGGAAATGCAGTTTCTGGCGGACGTGGAGCTGGTTTGCGAAGAATGCAAAGGCACGCGCTTCAAACAACAGATACTCGACATTCGTTATCGCGGAAAAAATGTACACGAAGTTTTGAATATGACTGTGCGCGAGGCGATAACTTTCTTTCGCGAGGTGCCGAAGATTACCAACCGCTTGCGCGTGCTCGATGAAGTCGGACTCGGTTACTTGCGACTGGGCCAGTCGGCAACGACGCTCTCCGGCGGTGAAGCGCAACGCATTAAGCTGGCAGCGCAACTGTCAAAACGAACGGGCGCCCGGACGCTCTACATTTTCGACGAGCCAACCACCGGTTTACATTTCGACGACATCAACAAACTGCTGGCGGCGTTTCGCGCGTTGATTGAAGCCGGCGGTTCGCTGCTGGTGATCGAACATAACCTCGACGTGATTAAGACTGCGGACTACGTAATTGATTTGGGACCCGAAGGTGGCGACGCCGGCGGACATGTTGTCGCGACAGGCACGCCCGAAAAGATCATGGGCGT
>JBGQJH010000413.1:0-2922 GCA_041498935.1 Pyrinomonadaceae bacterium
GAGTTTCATCCGGCTCAGAAACCCTTGCCCGAACTTGGTCGCGTCGGTGTGGACATGGACCGCCAGAGACCGCTGACACTTCGCGAGGCGCTGGCGCTGGCGCTGGAAAACAACAAGGATATCGAAGTCGCGCGGCAAAACGTCAAGATTGCCGAGTTTGATCTGACTGCCGCGCGCGGTGCTTATGATCCGCGCGTCACTTCGTCCTCTTATTACGAACGCATCGAGAACCCTATCTCCAGTTTTCTCAGCGGCGGAGCGAATGGCACCACCACGCAAAGCGACTACACCGCGACCGCGCGGCTTGAAGGTCTCACGCCGAAACTCGGCGGCAGCTATCACCTGGATTTTTCGTCAATCAGGTTGACGACGAACAATCAATTTACGGCGCTCAATCCGCAGTATCCGACGGCGCTCACCTTCAGCTACACGCAGCCGCTTTTCCGTGGGCGAACGTTTGACAATAGCCGTCGCCAGATTGAGATCGCCAAAAAGAATCTGTCGCTGACCGACGCGCAGTTTCGCCAACGGGCAATTGAAACCATCACCAGCGTGCAGCGCGCCTACTGGGATCTTGTTTTTGCGCTGAGAAATTTACAGGTGCAAAGGGATGCCGTGCGCGATTCGCGTGCGCAGCTCGAACACAACAAACGCCTGGTGGCGGAAGGGGCGCTGGCGCCCATCGACGTGGTGGCGGCTGAGGCGCAGCTGGCGGGCTTCGAGCAAAGTCTCTTCAGCTCGCTGGAAGAAGTGTCTCGCGCCGAAAACAATTTGAAGAACTTGATCGCGGTGAATCACGAGGCTGACCTTTGGAACCTAGCGGTGGTTCCCACTGATTCCGTGGATCTCGTGCCGCCGGATATTTCTTTGCCTGAAGCCTTGAAAGCGGCGATGGAAAACCGGCCCGAGCTGCAGCAGTCGAATGTTGTCCGCGAGATCAATCAAATCGATCAGAAGTATTTTCGCGAGCAGACTAAGCCGGCAATCGATCTCCTCGGCAGTTACGGCACAGTCGGTTTGGCGGGAACCTCAAACGGCGGCACAAACCCCATCACCGCCTCGTCGACTGAGCTTCGAAACGCAGTTAATAAACTGCTGTTCAATGCGGGTTTTGATCTCCTACCTGATCCAACGTCGCAAACAATTTCACCGGTTTTGCTCGGCGGCTACGATCAGTCGCTGCAAAACCTGTTGAGCAATCGTTTCACTAATTTTCGCGTCGGGGTGCAGATTAACCTGCCGCTCAGGAACCGCACGGCAGAAGCGCAGTTGGGGCGTTCATTGGTTGAAGGCCAGCGCATCGCGACGCAGCGCGAACAACTCGAGCAGTCGATCCAGGTTGATGTGAGAAATGCCTTGCAGGTGGTGCGCAGCGCGGAAGCTCGCTTGCGCGCCGCGGGTATTGCGCGGCAGGCGAGCGAGCAGCAGTATCAAAGCGAGCAAAGAAAACTCGACGCCGGGCAATCAACGGTGTTTCTGGTGCTCGAGCGCCAAACAGCCTTGACTACCGCGCGCGGAAATGAACTGCGGGCGCAAACTGATCTCAACAAGGCAATCGCGGAACTACAGAGAGCAACTGGGAATGCGCTGACAACCAACAACATCGTGGTGCGCGTGCGCTGAACGACGTCTCCCAACTTGCGGCAGCACCGCACACGAGAAGGCGGTGAGTTCCTTGGGGCGAAACTCACCGCCTTCACCTGTTGTTTTGAGATCTGAGATCTCAGATTTGTGATCTCAGATCTCAGACTTGAGATCTCTACCCGACCTTCTCAAGGATTATCAGCCCTCCATAACAAGCCCCCACGATAATGATCGTGGCGATGATGTACCACGTAATCAGTTTGGTTCTACACGCAGGACAGCGGGTCCTGGCCCAGCCGGCCCGTCTGCCACAGGTTGGACACCTCATACTGTTATCCCCGGATTCGTGTTTTGAAAAAGCTTTAACCGGCCTGCTTTCTGGTCGCGCGGTACTCTAGCATATTCCTGGTTGGTAGGCTTAGAGAGCGGACTTGTCCGCCGGATCGTTACACATCACAACTCCCAGCCATAACGAATCCAATAGCCCGCCTACTGCAACCGCACTTGACCAAAACGTGTGGCCTCAGTTAAACCTCAAGACGTCATGGACGAATCACAATTCGAACTGGACGTGCTGGCGCTGTATTCCCATCCTGACGATGCCGAACTTTCCGTATCGGGCACCCTGCTGAAATTGAAGTCGCTTGGCTATCGCACGGGCGTGTTGGACATGACCCGTGGGGAAATGGGCACGCGCGGTACGCCGGAAATGCGCGCGGCAGAATCGGTCGCCGCCGCTCGCCTCATGAAGCTGGATTTGCGGCTCAACCTGGGACAACCGGATGGGCACATCTGGCCCACGGAGGAAGCGCGCACGGCAGTCGTTCGCGTTCTACGTTCGCACCAACCGAAGGTGTTGCTTACCACGCACTGGGACGATCCCCACCCCGATCACGCCAATACCTGCCGCATCGTTCGTGAGGCCGCGCGCTTGGCGACGATGGCGCGATACGATGAAGAAGGGAAGCAGCAGCCGGTGCGAATGCCCGTCATCATGCATTCGCTCTTCTCGCGTCAGGTGGCGCCGTCGTTTATTGTTGATGTATCTGAATTCGTTGAGCAAAAGATGGCGGCCATCAAAGCGCATGCGTCGCAGTTTTACCGCGCGGAATCAAACGAGCCCGTGACACGAATTAGCGAGCCGGGCTTTCTCGATCAGATCGAGTATCGCATGCACTACTTTGGTTCGCTTATCGGCGTCACCGCCGGCGAGCCTTTCTATGTACGCGAAGCTTTGAATGTAGATGATCCGGTTGCGTTGTTGACGAGACGGATGAACATTTACTCCTGACCCGGTAGTGGCAAGCAAGGTTTCCAAAGAGCGGGGGCAAGCCCGCC
>JBGQJH010000414.1:0-2917 GCA_041498935.1 Pyrinomonadaceae bacterium
GTCATTGCAGCGCAGGTTGCTGCTCCTGATTTCCATGCGCGCTATTCGGCGTTGGAAAAAACCTATCTCTACCGTACGATCAACGGGCCGGTAACATCTCCTTTCTGGCTCCGTTACGCGCACCACGAAGCGCGTGCGCTTGATCTCGAACGCATGAGAGAGAGCGCCGAGTTGTTCCTGGGCACCCACGAATGGACTGCGTTTTCCTCGGCGCAGTCAGACTCCGAAACCAGGACCCGAACGATAACGGGTCTTACGATGCTTGCGCGGTGGGATGAACGGGCAAGTTGTCCGATTGTCGAAATGACGATCAGCGCGGACGGCTTCCTTCGTTACATGGTGAGATCGATAGCCGGTAGCTTGCTCGCTGTCGGCCGCGGCGAAATGGATGCTGAGCTTATCGAGCGCGCGATAAACGATGGCGACCGCTCGCTCGCCGGCGCCACCGCTCCCGCCTGCGGATTGACGCTGCTTTCAGTGCGCTATGAGTAGTCTTTGCTGATAAGATAAGAGTCAGCCTTAAGGCGACGATATGCTTGCTGATTTTAGCGGACTAGTGAAGACGGGAACGCGCGAGGAGCGGTTGCTCGCGTCGATTAAGTGGGACCGCCTGCCGCGGCACGTTGCGATCATCATGGACGGCAACGGGCGCTGGGCCGCGCAACGAGGGCAGCCTCGCATCGCCGGGCATCGCGCCGGCGTGGAGGCGGTCCGCGCTGCGGTTGATACGGGGGCGCGGTTGGGACTCGGCGCTTTGACGTTGTATGCGTTTTCCACTGAAAACTGGAAACGGCCGCGTTATGAGATTGACGCGCTGATGCGTATGCTGCGGCGTTACCTGCGGCTGGAATTGGAAGAGATCGACCGGCAAAACATTCGCTTTCAAACAATCGGCCGCACCGGCGCGCTGGCCAAGAATGTACGCAGCGAAATTGAGAAGGCTACCGAGCGCACCGCCAAGAACTCGGGCATGATTTTGGCGGTGGCGCTCAACTATGGTGGACGTGCGGAGATCATCGATGCTTGCCGCGCCGCTGTGCGCCGTTTGCTTGATGAAGGGAGCGCTCCGGACGAGTTAACTGAGGAGCGCATCGCCAACGAGCTTTATACGCGCACGATGCCCGACCTGGACTTGCTCGTTCGCACCAGCGGTGAGTTGCGTATCTCAAACTTCCTGCTCTGGCAGGCGGCTTACAGTGAGATTTACGTGACGGACACGCTCTGGCCTGACTTTCGTCGCGTGCATCTGCTGGAGGCGATAGTGGACTATCAGCGTCGCGATCGTCGCTTCGGCGGATTGAAACTGGTGGCGAATGCAAAGTAAGCAATCGGCAAACAGCAATCAGCAATCAGCGAAGGCCAAAGACACAAAGCACGAAGTCCCAAGTCCAAAGACTTCCCAGATGTCCCGCATAATCACCGCCGCGATCGCCCTACCGATTCTCATCGCGTCCATCCTGATTCCCTGGCTCGAGCCACTTTTCATTGCCCTCGTCGCGGCAGCCATGCTTTTCGGCCTTAATGAGTTTTATGTTCTGGCAAGAAAAAGGGATATGAAGCCGGACGTTGCGGCGGGATTTCTGGGAGGCGCGGCGTTGTTCACCATCTTCTGTTTCGCGACTCCCGATCCAATCCAGGCTCGATTGGACGTGCAAACCATTGTCCTGATCTTGTTGGCACTGACGATCGGGACGTTGGTAGCGGCTGCTTTGCGAGGCGCGCCGTTCGACAAAATGATCGCCTCCTCGGGAGCCACAATGCTCGGCGTGCTTTACGTAGTTTTCCTTGGGGGGCATCTGGTGGCGGTGCGAACCGGATTTGCGGAACAGCTCTCCGCGCACCTCTTGTCTTTCTTTTTCCTCGTGCTTATGGGAGCAGACACGGGCGCGTATTACGTGGGCAGGGCAATCGGCAAACAGAAACTCGCCCCGAAGATTAGTCCGGGAAAAACGTGGGAAGGCGTGGTGGGCGGAGTGGTGGCCGGGCTGGCGCTGGCGACGGTCGCGCATTATTGGTTCTTCAGAGAATTGCCGCTCAAGTGGGCACTCCCGCTGGCAGCCGTCATGACCGTCATAGGCATATTCGGCGACCTGACGGAGAGCGCGCTAAAACGCGGCGCGGGCGCTAAAGACGCCGCAAAATTATTGCCTGGGCACGGCGGTGCACTCGATCGTTTGGATAGCTTGCTCTTCAACGCGCCGCTCATCTACTATTTTGCCCACTTCTATTTCGGTCTGCGTCTGCCTTAAAAATGACTACGAAAAAAATACTTGTCATCATTGGATCCGTCGTGATTGTGCTGGGTTTGATAGTCTTACTCTTTGTAGGCGGCATCGTTGGCATGGTGTTCTATGGAATCGGCAACAGCGATGCCGCTAAAGTTTCCGAGGAGTTTTTGAAGTCTAACGAACGACTAAAGCAGGACATTGGCGAAGTGAAAGAATTCGGCAAGTTTGTGACCGGGAACATCAACGTAAACAACGGCGACGGTACTGCCGAACTCAAGATCAAGGTTATAGGTGAACGAAAAACGGTAAACGCTGCGGTCGACCTCGTCTTTCGCAGCGGACACCAGTGGCGGGTAACGGCGGCCTCGTACAAGAATGAGGCGGGACAGACTATCGACCTGCTCAATCCCTACGCGCGTCTCGCAAGTTCACATGGAAGTTAGCGGCTTAACATGAGTGCGAACACAAATCCGAAGGGGATCGCAATACTTGGCTCTACGGGGTCGATCGGCTGCAATACTTTGCGCGTCGTCGAGTCGTTGGGCACTGAACGTTTTCGCGTGGTGGCGTTGGGCGCGGGTCATAACGTCGAGATACTGGCCGATCAAATAGCGAAACACTTGCCGGAACTTGTCTCCGTCGAGACAGAGGAGGTCGCGCACAATCTGCGGGCCAGGCTTTTTGACAGA
>JBGQJH010000415.1:0-2907 GCA_041498935.1 Pyrinomonadaceae bacterium
CAGGGCAAACAACTGAACGACCAGGCGATCGCCGCGGCAGCCGCGCACGCAACTGACGGAGTTGACGCAAACTCTGATCTCTACGCTTCCGAGGACTATCGTCGCCACCTGGCGCAGGTTTATACGCGGCGCGCAATTCAAGCAGCCGCTGCGCGCGCGAAATAAGTTTCGAGTTTCGGGTTCCGGGTTTCGAGTTCGAGTTTCGGCCCACGCTTTTGGTTCTATCCGCACAGTCGCCTTAGTCCGGTGCGCAAACTCGGAACTCGGAACGCGAAACTCGAAACTGTTATTTTATGAAGATCGAAGGCACACGTCTCCTCAGCGCTCCGCGCGATCGCGTTTACCAATCGCTAATTGACTCGGAAGTCTTACAACGTTGCATCCCTGGTTGTGAGCGTCTGGAGCAGACTGCGGAGAACACCTACTCAGTGACTATTCGCGCCGGGGTCGGCGCCATCAAGGGTGTATTCACGGGAACAGTTTGGCTGGAAGACATGAGGCCGCCGGAGCATTACCGGATTGTTGTCGAGGGCAAGGGAGCGCCCGGGTTTTTGAAGGGCTCGGGCAACCTGGACCTCGAGGAGCAGGATGGAGGCACGCTGATAAACTACACCGGAGATCTGCAGTTGGGTGGCACGATTGCGAGTGTCGGGCAGCGAATGATTCAGGGAACGGCGAAGATGATGGCGTCTCAGTTTTTCACGGCGTTGGAAGCGGAAGCAAAGACCGTAGCCGGTGGGCCGCCACCGAAGCACGGCTTTTTTCGCACCGCCCTGAGGTGGTTCTCAGGGTGGCTACGCGGTCGTTTCGGCTCGGCCGCCTGATGTGCGGTGGCGGCTTTGACCGACCGCACGTGCACAATCAAGCCAGTTCCGAGAGGTCATAGACCTTCCACACATCAGACGGCAATAGCCGTGACGATGTAGCTGCCGCGGCCTCACCGTGCCGCTTCTCGCCGGCCACGCGCGATGAAGTCTTCGATGTCAGACATCTTTCGCGGCAAGGCCCCGGTCAGCCACTTCACCCCGCCCGGAGTTATCAGCATGTCGTCTTCAATACGCACGCCTATGTTTTTGTATTTCTCAAATGCCGGTTTGACGGCAGCGATGAGCTTCTCGTTCTCACGCGTCTTCGGCAGATTATCAAGCGCGTCAGGGCGGATGTAGATGCCGGGCTCATTCGTGAAAACCATTCCCGGTTCCAATCTCGGTTCTGCTCGCGACGGCATGTCTCCTACGTCGTGCACATTCATTCCCAACCAGTGAGATGTGCCATGCATAAACCACAGCCGATACTGCATCGAATTACGATCGACGATCAGACCGAGCTTCAGCAGCCCTTTCTTGATGACTTCCGTCGCAGCCCTATGCACGTCGGACTTTAGCGCGCCGGGGCGCGCGGCCTTCGCGGCGGCCTCTTGCGCGTCGTAGACAATCTGGTAGATTTCCGCCTGTGCCGGTGAAAACTTTCCGTTAACCGGAAAAGTCCGCGTTACATCCGCGGAGTAGTGTTCATATTCAGCGCCTACATCCATCAACAGCAGCGCACCCGGCGTTACCGGGCCTTGCGACTCTTCATAGTGCAGCGTAGTCGCGTTAGGTCCGCAGCCAACGATCGATGGATAACCCCAGTGATCTGCATTCCGAAGTTTGAAGGTGTAGGCTACCTGCGCGTCAACCTCATACTCCCACTTTGCCTCTCCGGCAGCTACCCAGGCCCGTTCATGTGCCTCAGTTGTGATATCGATGGCGTGTTGCATCAGGGCGATCTCGAGTGGTGACTTTCGCAGCCGCATCTCAACAAAGATCGGTGTGGCATCTTTGAGGTTGTAGCCGGACGGCGCCTTGGCCCATTCCAAGGCAAAGCGTTGCTCCTGCCTGTATTCCAGGCTATCGCCCCTCCCGGGTCCCAGCAGGTAAATCGCCGCGTCGTTTTTGCCGGCTGCGTCAAACAATTTCTCAAGACCCGAGGACGTTCCACCAGCCGCGGGCGCGGAGCTTGAAGACATAAAAATCTTTTCCGGTTGTGGCCGATAAGGCTGGCGGTTGCGCAGCGCGCTCAGGAAAGGCTCAAACTCGCCGGCCTCCCAGATCTCCTTGATACCGGAAGTCTGACTCGCTTCCTCCGCGCTGTACATGTGGCCGGTCCAGGTTTCCGCGGCGGGATTGCGCCGGGGTAGAAAAAGGATTTCCGGAAGCATTTCGTTGCCCGGCATGAGCACCAGCGTAGCGCCTTTCTGTTTCAGATTGGTCAAATAGTAGAGATTGTTCTCCTGCCGGTATTCGTAATCGACGTCGTTTGCGTAAACGCGTGGCTCCGTGCTTAAGAGAATGAGAATTCCTTTGGCGCCAACCGACTCCGCCACCCGCGCGCGCCGGCTCGCAAGCTCGGTCAGTCGCGTCTTTTCGTCAAACACGGGTGCCGGGGGCGCCATCCGGATGACAGAACTTTTCGGGCTTTCACTGAAGTGCTCCCCGGCAACAGGCGGCGTTGTTGTGTTTAGCAAGAGGGCAACAAACGCGCAGACGAACAGACTCTTTGCTTTCGTGAATCTCATAAACTCTCCTGAAATTCTTGGAACGATATTGAATAATTTAGAGGCAAGACTTAAGCAACCTTCTGATTAAGTACTTTCGACGCGTAGCGTCCGTATGAATTTAGCCCGGCCTTTCAAGGCCGGGAAAGGTCAACGAGGTGTTCGCGTCGCGTAGCGACGCCTGAAACTGGATTCAATCGTCGCTACGCGACGAGAACAAGCAATAACCAGGGTCCCGGCGCTGCCACCCCACGCGGGCTGCCCGCGCGGGGACCCCGGCGTTGAAACGCCGGGCTAAACTCATGCCGCCGCTACGCGTCGAAGACAGTTGATCAGAGCTTCCTAAAGTTTATCGGACCCTTTCATCGAAA
>JBGQJH010000416.1:0-2895 GCA_041498935.1 Pyrinomonadaceae bacterium
AAACAGGTTAAGGAAGCTTTCGGGCGCATTGACTTCCTGATCAATAATGCGGGCATCACGCGCGACAATCTCATCCTGCGCATGAAGGAATCCGATTGGGATTCTGTGCTGGACACAAACCTGAAGGGCGCCTGGAACTTCTCCAAGGCTGCGCTGAGAACAATGCTGCGACAGGAGGAAGGCGGATCGATTCTCAACATCTCTTCAATCAGCGGCGAAGTGGGAATGGCGGGACAGTCAAACTACTCGGCGTCGAAAGCCGGAATGATTGGCCTCACCAAAGCGCTCGCCAAAGAAGTTGCCAGTCGGAAAGTCACGGTCAACGCGCTGGCGCTTGGCATGGTCGCGACTGACATGTCCGGAGCGCTCGATGAAAGTTACCGCGCGAAGATCATCGAGCAAATTCCGCTGGGCCGCTTTGCTGAAGCGGATGAAGTCGCTCGCATCGCCTGCTTCCTGCTTTCCGACGACGCGCGCTACATCACCGGCCAGGTGATTCAAGTGGATGGCGGCCTGGCGATTTGAGTTAGTCGAGCAGCGAACCCAAACCACGAAGGCACCGTGATTCAATGCCCCATGATGAATTCGCGCGACGGTTTCAGGAGTGGGCGCGCCACGGCGCTGCTTGCCCGCAGTGAGAATCAGTAGACATTTCGCCTCTCAGCTCTGCTGTTTTCTCCGTTCAGCAGCGGGCCAGGACGGTTACGAAAATCTGGAATAAGACCCGAAGCGATGGAATTGTGAACCAAACCCGACAATTTTCTTGACCGCAGTATTTCTCTTAAGTATCCTCGCTTATCCTAATCGCTCTGAATTGATCGATCGCTTTGTTATCGGGCGCAGTCGCGCTTCATCCGATCCGAGTTTGCTTGTCTTAAGTTAACCCGAGCTGGGTTTGTTGTACTGGCTCGATCTCCCCAGATCGCAGACGCCGTAGCGCCTGCGACTGAATTGTCTACCTACCCATCCGAAGGAGAAACACTATGCACCGCAATAGATCTCTGGTCCTTTTCCTGGCAATACTTTTTGTCATCGGCGTGGCGCTAAGTGGTTGCGCAAAAGTAGAGGAGGGCAAGGGCCCGCTCGCAAGCAATCCCAGCGCCAACAGCGAAAGCGGGAAGATCCCCGTGACCACAACTTCGGAAGAGGCGCGGAAGGAATTCCTGCAAGGCCGCGACCTTTCCGAGAAGCTGCTCATCCAGGACTCAATCCAACATTTTGATAAGGCAATTTCGCTTGACGCAAATTTCGCGCTGGCGGAGTTGAACCGGGCCAACGTCAGCCCCACCGGAAAGGAATTCTTCGATCACCTGAAGAAGGCCGTGAGCCTTGCAGACAAGGCTTCCAACGGCGAGAAGCTGCTTATTCTTGGTAACGAGGCGGGCGCCAACGGCAATGCCGCTAAGCAGAAAGAGTATCTCGAGCAACTCGTGGCCGCTTATCCAAACGATGAGCGCGCACATTTCACCCTTGGTGGTTACTACTTCGGCCAACAGGACATGCCACAGGCCATCGAGCACTACAAGAAAGCGACCGAGCTCAATCCTACTTACTCGACCGCCTTCAACATTCTCGGCTACGCCTATCGCCAGAATGCTGATTACGCAAGCGCCGAGCAAGCCTTCAAGAAATACATCGAGCTGATTCCCAACGATCCGAACCCCTACGATTCCTATGCGGAGTTGTTGCTGAAGATGGGCCGGTTTGACGAATCGATCGCGCAGTATCGCAAGGCGCTGGCAATCGATGCAAACTTTATCAACTCCTACCAGGGAATTGCCGCCGCGTTGATGTATCAGGGCAAGCCTGACGAAGCCGCGGCCGAGCTACAGAAGATCACCGACAGGGCGAGGAGCGACGCTGAACGCCGCACCGCGTTGTTCGGTTTGATGGTGGTCGACGTCGATAGCGGCAAGATGGACAAAGCACTTGAAGAAGTGGATAAGCAATACACACTGGGCGAAAAGACCAATGATATTCCCGCGATGACCGGCGACCTGCAACTCAAAGGAAACATCATGCTGGAAATGGGCAAGCCCGATGAGGCCAAAGCGCTTTTTGAACGCGGCCTGAAGATGACCGGGGACTCGAGTCTCTCGCAGGAGATCAAGGACAACGCGACACTCTTTCATCACTACAACCTGGCCCGCGTTGCGCTCGCGAAGAAAGACCTGACAACTGCAAAGGCGGAAGCGGAAAGCTTCCGCAAGGGCACGGAAACGCAGAAGAATCCGTTCCAAACAAAACAAGCTCATGAGCTCCTGGGGATGATTGCGCTTGAGGCGAAGGACTACGAGGGCGCCGTGGCCGAACTGCAACAGGCTAACCAGCAAAACCCCTACGATCTCTATCGCCAGTGCCAGGCCTATCAGGGCAAAGGCGACCTGGCGAAAGCGAAGGAGTTTTGCGCGAAGGCAGCTGCGTTCAATTCGCTGCCGCAGTTGAACCTTGCTCTTGTGCGAACGAAAGCCGCCAAAGTGTGAACGTCGACGGTGACGGTGGTAGGGGCACGGCATGCCGTGCCCCTACATTTTTGAGCGATCGGTCTTACTTCTGCTGGTCTCGCCCTCACCGAATCGGTATCTCCTAATCTCCGCTTTACTATTCACGATTTACGATTCACTATTCACCTTCCGGCTAACTGCTGACTGCTGATTGCTGATTGCTGACTGCTGATTGCTGACTGCTCATGAACGACGCCTGGCCCGAGTTGAAGTTCTCGGAATGGCAAGACACGCTTGCCACGCTCCACATGTGGACGCAGGTGGTCGGCAAGATCCGGCTCCGGCAAACGCCGCTGGTGAACCACTGGTGGAATGTGCCGCTCTATGTTTCCGCGCGCGGACTCACCACTTCCCCCATGCCTTATCGCGACGGCCGTGTTTTCGAGATCGA
>JBGQJH010000417.1:0-2888 GCA_041498935.1 Pyrinomonadaceae bacterium
CTCGCACCAATGCAGATCTCGATACTTGCTGCTGGTGAGGAACGTCTTTACTTGCGCTTGAAAGTCAGGAAGCTTGTTTGGCAGAAACGAACTGGGCAGCGGCAGGCCACTCTCCGGTGCGCCCGCACAGGGCGAAGTCAGCACGTTGACTTGCGGCATCATCGCCAGCTTATTCGCGTTAGTCGAATTTTGCTGCCCGGCGCTGAGTTTGGTTTGTAGGGGCGCACCTGTGTGTGCGCCCCGGGCGGACACATAGAGTTCCAGAAGTGCCGGCAGACTCAAAAACAAAACTACGAGGACTAACAACTTGACGTGCCTAAGCATCTGCAGTGCTCCTTTTCATGAGACTCGGTTTGGGGTAACAGCCAAGCGAACTGTAATAAGTCTCCGGAAAGTGCCAATCTGATGGTTGAGGCTAATGGCCTAGCGGGAGAAGGCGCAAGAGCACAGTGAGCTGTTTTTCGGTTCTTAGGACATTCGACTGAAAGCCGCCGGTGAAGCCTGAGTCCAGCTAATGAAGCGTTAAACGATGGCAATCTAACCCCAGAAGCCACGAGCGTCAAGAAATATTGCGTCGGTTCGAGCCTGTCAAAATTAACTCTTTACTTGACTGCGGCTGAACCGCATAATACGCCCCGTCACCGGCCCAGAGCCGGTGTAGCAGTCTAGAGACGTGAGACGCCCCGGTTCGGCAGTTTAAGTTTGCCGGACATCACCCCGGAGACCTTCGCAATGAGATCCATTTGGAAAGGCCATATAAGGTTCCTGTTGGTTGCTATTCCCGTTCGCATCTATAACGCGATCGAGACGGCCGAGAAGATTCAGTTTAACCAACTCCACCGCGAGGACTACGGGCCGATCGGCTACGACAAGCGCTGCAAGAAGTGTGGCCAGGTTGTGACTAACGACCAGATAACCAAGGGCTATCAATACGAGCCTGATCGTTATGCGATCGTCGAGCCGGAAGATATTGCCAAGGTCAAAATTAAAACCACCAAAGCGGTGGACATCATCGGGTTCGTCGACAGCTCAGAGATTCCCACGACGTTCTACGACTCTCCATATTATGCGGGGCCGGATGGCCCGGTGTCGGAGAAGCCTTACGCGTTGTTGCGCGAAGTGATGAAGCAAACCGGCAAGATCGGAATCGGTAAGGTTGTTTTAAGAGACCGGGAAGACATGGTGGCCCTGTTTCCCCACGAGAATGGTTTAGTGATGCAGAAACTTCATTACCCAAATGAGATCAGGAGTATCAAGGATGTGCCTGAACTCGAGGGCGCCACTAAACTCGATAAGAACGAGCTCAGGCTGGCGACGACGCTCGTCGAGCAGATGGTCACCACCCTCTCGGAGATTGATACCGTCGATCAGTATAACCAGGCGCTCAAGAAACTGATTGAGTCGAAGATTAAAGGTAAGAAGGTTGTTGAATTTGAGGTTGAAGAACTGCCCAGACTTGATATTATGAGTGCGCTGAAGAAGAGCTTGCAGCAGTCAAGCCGGAAGCCGATGGTTAAGGCGACCACGCCGGCGGCAAAGAAGAAAGCGCTTACTCTGGTGAAGCCCACGGCTAAACCAAAGGCCGTCAAGAGACGGAAAGCTTCTTAAGCGAGCCTTGTAACGCACGCCTGTGCGGCGTCCCTGGCCGGGCAGCCCGGCTGGATGCTTGATAGTTTGCGTATGAGGCAATCGCAAACTGACAGTTTGCGTTACGCCTTTTGCTATAGATGAAAGAAAACAGCAATAAGGTCTTGTCCTTCCCCTCACCTGTTCCCGCGAAGGCTGACTACCAACGCGTTAAGTCAAACTATTCCCTTCGCGAAATCAAGCAGCTCTTCGGTTTGAGCGAGCGCACCATCCGCCGCTGGACCGAACAAGGCATCATCCAGGGCACGCCCGCGCCCGGAGCCAACGATTACATCTACGACTTCCAGGCACTGACGCAGTTTAGGCGGGTTCGCGAACTGCGCGCGCAGGGTCAAAGCATTCGCCAGATTGAGGCTGAGCTTCAGGGACAATTAAACCTTTTCCGCGGGGTCGAAGGTGGAAAGCTGTCTCGACTCTTGACTCCTTTCGAGGAAGCGCTGTTGCTCCATGAGCAAGGCGACCCGAAAGCGGCAGAGTCTTACCTGGAAGCAATAAGTGACGGTGATAATGTGGCTGAGGCTTATTGCAATCTCGGGATCATCAATAAGGACCTGGGCGACGTCGGCAAAGCGCTGGACAACTTTACGCTGTCGCTGAAGCACGAGCCGCGACACGTCGAGGCGCACTACAACCTGGGCAATCTTTACTTCGATGCCGGCGAACTCCCGCTGGCGCGCCTGCATTACGAAGCCGCAGCGCAAATCGAGCCGGGCTTTTCCCTCGTCTACTTCAACCTCGCCCTCGTCCATCACAAGCTGGGCGATCTGGCCGGCGCCCTCAATGCCCTGGAGACCTACAAGCAACTTCGCCAACCTGATGACGAAGAGATCGACGCCGTCAATCAGTTACTCAAGGTGATGCAGGAACCGCGTAGTCCGATTCGCTAGCGCTTTCACTATTTACTTTGGGGGAATTGGTGGGCAGAAGGGTTGTGCACCCGCAACTGCCCACCTGCTCGTAGTTGGATCGCAAGAAAGGTGAACGATCCTCGATACGTAGGTACTGATATCAAAGCAACAATGATCGTGGAATTCCAGAAACAGCCCCGTATCAGAACCGGGAGTGTGTGGAACATTAAGCTGGCGACCGGGACGGAATAAGTTTAGAATCCAATCCTATTCTCTCAGCATATTTTAATACCAGGAGGGCTCCCCTATGCCGCAAGCGAAGTGTCGCGTCCTTTGCATCGACGATCACGAAGACACGTCGGAGATGCTGAAGCTGCTACTAGTCCAGGAAGA